>JAFVSB010000154.1 GCA_017503945.1 Clostridia bacterium | reverse complement strand
TTGGTCGAACATCCATGAAACAGAGCCGTTGGTGCCAAGGTATCCAAGAGTGATTGCAACACTGTTGTTATAGATGCCACAGGTGTTTCCACCTGCACTGTAGATCCCAATCTTGCCAAAAAGATGCGTGCTTCATATTACCTCATGGGTGCGCTCATCGGCAGATGTGATGAGGCCCATGTGCCCCCTCCGGGAGGGTGCAATTTTGACACACGCCCCATCGACCAGCACCTCAAAAGCTTTGAGTGTCTTGGCTGCACAGTGAGCGTTGATGACACATTTGTCAATGTTGATGCAAGCTCTCTTTCGGGCGGAAGTGTATATTTTGATGTGGTAAGCGTAGGCGCCACCATCAATGCAATGCTGGCAGCAGTGCTCGCCCCTGGCAAGACGGTGCTTGAGAACTGTGCCAAAGAGCCACATGTGGTTGATGTTGCCAACTTCCTCAACTCTATGGGCGCAAGCATTCGCGGTGCAGGCACCGATGTCATCAAAATCGTGGGTGTGGAGTCGCTCTCAGGCGGCTGCTACTCCATCATTCCCGACCAGATAGAAGCAGGCACCTACATGGCGGCAGCAGTTGCCACAAGAGGTGATGTGCTCATCAAAAATATAATTCCTAAGCATCTTGATTCCATCACTGCAAAGTTTGTAGAGATGGGTGTCACTGTGGAGGAGCACGACGAAGAAATCCGCATCAAAGCCAATGAAAGGCCTCTTCGCAGCATCAAAGTAAAAACGCTTCCATACCCGGGCTTCCCCACCGATATGCAACCTCAGATGGTGGTACTTCTTGCCACCGTGGGCGGTGTGAGCACAGTGACCGAGAGTGTGTGGGATTCGCGTTTTCAATACATAGCCGAGCTCGAGAAAATGGGTGCAAGAGTAAGCGTTGACGGTAATGTGGCCACCATCGAAGGAGGCTTGCCGCTTAGCCCGGCAAGTGTGTGTGCCACTGACCTGAGAGCCGGTGCCGGCATGGTCATTGCAGCCTTGGCTTGCAAGGGTGAGTCGGAAATTTCACAGCTTCGCCACATCGACAGAGGCTATGAACATATTGTAGAAAAGCTCCTTGCACTTGGTGCAGATATAAAAAGGATAAATGATTAAGTTTATAACATTATACAGTTCAAGCTCAGGCAATTGCACACTTTTGTCTGATGGCGACACCAATCTGCTCATTGATGCTGGGGTAAGTGCCTCCAAAATATGCGATTCATTGCATAAGGTGGGACTGGACCCATGTGAGATTGATGCAGTGCTTATAACTCATGAGCACACTGACCACATTGCAGGGCTTAGAGTGCTTTGCAAAAAATATCACACTGCGGTCTATGCCAACTCTGCCACAATGGAGCATATTATTTCAGCAGCTTCTCTGCCATCAGGCTGCGCGCATATCATTGCTATAGGCACACCGTTTACCATAAGGTCAATGAAAGTGAAAGCCTTTGCCACCCCTCATGATTCGGCGGCATCTGTGGGCTACATAATCGAAGCCGAGGGCAAAAAATATGGCGTAGCAACCGACACAGGCACCATCACCAAATCAATGCTAAACTCTCTTGCGCTTTGCGAAGCTGTGCTTATTGAGTCAAATCACGATGAGCAAATGCTAAGGTCAGGCCCGTATCCGTATCCTCTCAAAAAACGCATCCTGTCAGACAGCGGCCACCTTTCAAATGACAAGTGTGCATGGCTCGCAACTCAGCTTGCCATATGGGGCACCAAGAGAATAGCACTGGGGCACCTTAGCGAGCACAATAACACAAGCGCTAAAGCCTATGAGGCAGCATCGCGCATGCTAAAGGATAACAATTTCAATGTTGGCAGTGATGTGATACTAAAAGTGGCGCCCAAAGACGAAATATGTATAATTTAAAATCTACCGCATCTTTGCAACATTGCACAGATGCGGTTTTTTGTAAAATATTATTTTTATATTGACATACAAATTAATTTGTTATAAAATATATATGTATGTTTTAGATTTTTGATATAAAGAGGAAGTTTGGTTTGCTCTTTATATCTTCTGTCTTCGGACATTGAAATTTTAATACAGAAAGGAGTTGATACAGATGGACTTAATTATTACCATAGCATCTGCAGTCTTAGCTCTTAGCATCGGTTTTGTAATCGGTGTGATATATAGAAAAAAGATTGCCGAAGCTCAAATCGGCGGAGCTGAAAAGAAAGCTCAATCTATCATAGAAGAAGCCAAAAAGACCGCCGAGACCAAAAAGAAAGAAGCACTGCTCGAAGCCAAGGACGAAATCCACAAGAGCAGACATGAATTCGAAAAAGAATTAAAAGACAGACGAAGTGAAATAAATCGTCAGGAAAGACGAATTCAACAGAAAGAAGAAGCGCTTGACAAAAAGACCGACGCTCTCGAAAAGAAGGACGAAACGCTCAACAAGAGAATCAAAGAAGCCGAAGCCCTCAAAGAAGAAACAGCCAAGGTCAAGAGTGCACAGCTTGAAATCTTAGAGAGAATTTCAGGACTTTCTGTGGAAGAAGCAAAATCATATCTTCTCAAAAATGTCGAAGCTGAAATCCGCCATGAAACAGCAATCATGGTCAAAGAGATTGAAGCTCAGGCTAAAGAAGAAGCCGACAAAAAGGCAAGAAATATTATCAGTGCAGCTATTCAAAAATGTGCTGCTGATCATGTGGCTGAGACAACCGTTTCGGTTGTGGCATTGCCAAATGATGAAATGAAGGGACGAATTATCGGCAGAGAGGGTCGCAACATCAGAACCCTCGAAACATTAACCGGTATAGATTTGATTATCGACGATACTCCCGAAGCGGTTGTATTGTCAGGATTTGATCCAATCAAGAGAGAAATTGCAAGAATGTCTCTTGAAAAGCTTATTGTTGACGGACGAATTCATCCGGCAAGAATAGAAGAAACTGTAGAAAAATCAAAAAAAGAAATCGAAGCCATCATCAAAGAGGAGGGCGAGCAGGCCACCTTCGAAACGGGGGTACACGGCTTGCATCCTGAGCTTATCAAACTTTTGGGAAGGATGCGTTATCGTACAAGCTACGGTCAAAATGTACTCAAACATTCTACAGAGGTGGCACATCTTGCAGGTATTATGGCAGCTGAGCTTGGTGTAGATGTCAAAACTGCCAAGAGGGCAGGTCTTCTTCATGACATTGGCAAATCAGTTGACCACGAAATCGAAGGTTCCCATGTTGACATTGGTGTTGACCTTGCCAAGAAATATCGTGAATCAAACGATGTTATTCATGCAATTGCAGCTCATCACGGTGATGTAGAAGCACAAACGGTAATCGCTTGTATTGTACAGGCTTGTGATGCAATAAGTGCTGCAAGACCCGGAGCACGAAGAGAAAATCTTGAAACATACATAAAACGACTCGAAAAGCTCGAAGAAATTGCAAACTCATTCAGCGGAGTAGAGAAATCATATGCTATTCAGGCAGGACGCGAAATCAGAATTATGGTTAAACCTGATGACGTCAAAGATGAGGACACAATCCTTATTGCCCGTGACATTGTTAAGAAAATCGAAAACGAGCTTGAATATCCCGGCCAGATTAAGGTAAATGTAATCAGGGAGACTCGCCCAATTGATTATGCTAAATAATATATGATGAGTAGAAGCGGGCTGAATTGCCCGCTTCTGTTGTATATTTGAATTTGAAAACAAGGAGTTTTACTGTGAACATACTTGCAATAGGCGACATCTTCGGTCAATGCGGAGTTGAGCACACATCGCTGGTGCTTCGAAGCATTCTGGCAGAAGAAAACATAGATTTTTGTATAGCAAATGCTGAGAACACATCGGGCACAGGCATCACTCGTCGCGACTATGACGAGCTCACCGATGCGGGCGTCGATGCATTCACTCTTGGTAATCACACCTTTGGCAAAAAGGATGTGCTTTCACTCTTTGAAACGGAAAATAACATCATCCGCCCTGCCAATTATAGCGCGCTGGCTCCCGGAAAAGGCTCGGTTGTGCTTTCGTGCAAGGGCAAAAAGATAGGTCTTATAAACCTCATGGGGCGTGTGAACATTGGCGTGGCTCTCGATTGCCCGTTTGATGTAGCAAATAGAGAAGTTGAAGCGCTGAAAGATAACTGCGATTTTGTGGTGGTTGATTTTCATGCAGAAGCAACCAGCGAAAAAATCGCCATGAAATATCATCTGGACTCTAAAGCTTCGGTCCTTTTTGGCACTCACACCCATGTACAAACCGCTGACGAAATTGTCACCCCCCACGGCATGGGCTATATAACTGACCTTGGCATGACCGGCGCCGAAGATTCTGTGCTCGGTGTGAAAAAAGACATAATCTTAAAAAGATTCACCACGGGAGTGCCCCAGAAGTTCGAATATGCCGCTGGCAGAGCAAAGCTTTGCGGTGCAGTATTCACCATAGATGACAACACCAATCGCTGCACAGCGGTAAAAAGAATAAATGTAAGGTGATAAACTATGAAAAAAATCATCTCAATCATATCTGTAATATTAGTACTTGCCATTAGTCTTTGTGCTTGTTCGGCAAAAGAAGCAGAGCCCACTTTGCAAACAGATGAAACAGAGGATTACAAAAACGGCGGGAGCATAAAAATGGGTTGCGTTCCTGTTGACACTCTCAATCCTCTCATTACCACGCACTCTACTGTTGCCGATTTTCTTTCGCTTGTATATGAGGGACTTTTTGTAACTATGCCGGACCTTACGCCCAAGAGTGTGCTTGCCACCGAATATGTGGCATCTGATGACAACACTGTCTACACCATCAGGCTAAAAAGCGGGGTCACCTTTCACACAGGCAAGCCGTTTGGCGCCGAAGATGTGGTGGCAACTCTTTCATACATCACAATGTATGGAGGCAAATATTCCACAGTGACCGACAACATCGCCGCATACTCTGCACCCTCTGCCGACACCGTCATAATCACTCTCAAAACCCCGGTTGCCGATTTTGCCAACACGCTTGATTTCCCCATATTGCCATCGGGGCTCACTGCCGATGATTTTGCGGCTTCCAATGCACATTTTGTGCCTGTGGGCACAGGCATGTATGCCTATGATGGCGCTGCGGCGTATAAAAATATATATCTAAAAGCCAACACCTCGTGGCACAACCAGCAAAAAAGGCCTCACATTGATAAGATAGATGTGGAAATTCTCTCCGATGAAGACACCGTTATTTCTGCATTTGATGCAGGTGCAATCGACATCCTCACCACCTCATGGCGAAACAGCGCTGAGATAAATCTTACCTCAAGCCTTTATAAAACCTATGAGACCTCGCAAAACAAATTTACCTTCATGGGAATAAACACTGCCTCAGCAGCTTTTGACACAGCCTCAGAGCGAAGAGCTTTTGCATCAAAAATCGACTCTGAAAAGCTTTGTGATGACATCATGCTTGGAAGTGCCGAGGTTGCACTGTCACCTGTGCGCGAAGGAGTGTATTTCAACGCAGATGACACAGATGATAACGAACCCGCTCATCGCGAAACAACCACTGATGATGAAATCAGTGAAGACTACACCCTGATGCTGCTTTATAATTCATCAAGCAAAACCAAAGAACGCCTTGCGCTTGCTCTCAAGCATCAGCTCAGCATGGCAGGTCTTAAAGTAGAACTCGACCCTCAGCCGTTTGAAATGTATCTTGCCAAGGTTGCAAATTGTGAGTATGATTTGTATGTGGGAGAGGTGAGCGTGGATAACGCAGCCAATCTTGAGTTTATGTTTGGCGAGGCGCGCAGCCATCAGAATGTGTGCTGCTACCAAAGCAGCGAGCTTGCCACTTTGGTGTCCAATCTAAACAGAATGTCGGGCAAGCAGCACAAAAGCGTTGCATGGGAGAATTTTGAAAAATATTATCATGACAATGCATTTCAGTTGCCTTTGTATTTCACAAAAGGCGCGGTGTATGTAAACAAAACCATAAGCGGCGATTTAAAACCCAATCTTTCGTTATTGCTCTATGGATTTGAAGAATTATGTATAGAAAACAAATAAATATCGACTTTAAAAAGTGCACAAAAACCGCTTTTGTTTTTGTGCACTTTTTACGAATTTTTTAAAAATGCCCCATATCGCAAAAAATGGGCTTTTTTTTATGCCAAAAACGCTTGCAAAATCCTAGAAAATGGTTTATAATCATAAAAAAGTGGTGAAAAGTGGTTCGAAATGGTAAAAAGTGGTAAATATTTCGGACTTTAATCAAGAAAGGAAGTGAAAAATGTGTTCAGCGGAGAATATCAACACACTCTCGATGCCAAGGGCAGAGTAATTATGCCCGTAAAATTTCGTGAATCTTTGGGCGATAGCTTTGTTGTTACCAGAGGTCTTGACTCCAATCTCCTTGTCTATGACAAGACCGAATGGCAAAAATTCTATGAAAAGCTGAGCACACTTCCTCTCTCGAACAAAAATTCGCGTAACTTTTCCCGCTATTTTCTCGCCAGTGCCACCGAATGTGAGATGGATAAGCAGGGCAGAATTGTCATTTCTCAGCCGCTAAAAGAGGCTGCACACCTTACTAAGGACATCACCATCATCGGCAACGGCAACAAGCTTGAAATATGGGATACTGCCACATGGAATGACCATATCAACTCTATCGATACCGATGAGCTTGCCGACAATCTGTGTGAATGCGGCATAATGATATAAGGGGAGAAAATTCTGGTGGAATTCAAACATGTTTCTGTGCTTTTGAACGAAGCGGTAGACGGCCTTGCCATAAAGAGTGCAGGTATCTATGCCGATGCCACCCTTGGTGGAGGCGGTCATAGCTATGAGATAGCGTCGCGCCTTTCATCTGATGGAAGGCTCATCGGCATCGATCGTGATCTTGAGGCGATAGCTGCTGCCAAAAACAGACTTTCATCATTTTCAAATGTGACCTATGTTCATTCAAATTTTGCTGATATAAAAGCCATATTGTCGGGCCTTGGCATTTCACATATAGACGGAGCAGTCATTGATTTGGGAGTTTCGTCTTATCAGCTCGATTGTGCCGAGCGCGGTTTTTCATACATGGAGGATGCGCCTCTTGATATGCGCATGGATTCTACAGCCGAGCTAAGTGCCTATGATGTGGTTAATACATATTCCAAAGAAGCTCTCACCAAAATTTTCTATGATTATGGTGAGGAGCGTTTTTCAAAAAAGGTGGCAGAGCTTATAGTCGAGACGCGTGCCACCGCACCCATTTCCACAACCCTGCAGCTTGTGGAAATCATCAAAAAAGCCATTCCTGAAAGATTCCGCCAAAAGGGCTCTCATCCTGCCAAAAGGATTTTTCAAGCCATCCGCATTGAGGTCAACAGTGAACTGGAGCCTCTCAAAGATGCACTATGTGATTTTTTTGATGTGCTCTCTCCGGGAGGAAGGCTGTGTGTCATCACTTTCCATTCTCTTGAAGACCGCATAGTAAAGCAAACCTTTGCATCCTTTGCCAAAGGGTGCACCTGCCCGAGAGATTTTCCCATCTGTGTGTGTGGCAACAAGCCCCGCGCCAAGGTGATAACAAACAAACCCATTCTTCCCAGTGAAGATGAAATCAATATTAACAAACGAGCAAAAAGTGCAAAATTACGCATTTGTGAAAAATTTTAATGAGGTGAAATAGTTGACCGGCAGATACTACGACGGTACATCCGCATATAAAATTGAACAATATGAAATTTACACCCAGCAGGCAGAGCACAAACAAGAAGCGAAAAGGAAAAAACGCTCCGCCCAGAGCGTTATAGTCCGCAAAAAGCTTGTTGCAGCTGTATGTGGTGTATTTGTCGTAGCGGTATTATTTCTCTATCTCAATGTAGTGCTCATGCAGACATCGGCTCAATTTGCTGCAGTGACAAGAGAGCTTGATGATATGAAGATGCGAAATGCCGAGCTTGCCTTTGATGTTGCATCAGGTGTTGACCTTGCTGTAGTAGAAGCAAAAGCCAAGAATGAATATGGCATGCAAAGACCTGAGAGTCACCAGAATGTGTATGTTGATGTGAAGCAGAGTGACTATGCCGAAGCCTTCACGGCAACCCAGACCCGACCGGGTATTGTAGACAGTATGATAAATAGCCTCAAAGCGTTTTTGGCATATGTCGGATGATTTGCAAATATACTGAAATGTGCAGCCTGATATATTAAGAGTGCTCAGAGGAAAATAAATTTTGTATCATCGCCTCTTTGTGCGCCGTATCGGTTTTGCCCAAAAAGGCTTGCTTTTTCATTAGAAGGAGTATATCCATGAAAAGAAGAAATACCGTTGCCAGTGTTCAGCATCGAATAGTAACAATTCTGGTAGGGGCAGTCGTGCTTATGGGACTGCTTCTTGTGAGAGTGGGCTGGATTCAGGCAATAGACGGCGAGCAATACAGCCGCGAGGCGGCAATGCAGCAAACCAAAGACATGGCAATAAGTTCAAAACGAGGCACAATATATGACCGCAACATGAATCCTCTTGCTCAGAGCTCGTCAGCTGAAACTGTTACCGTAAATCCTGCGGCAATCCGCGAGGTTGGCAAGACCAACGAGGTTGCCACAGAGCTTGCTGCCATTTTGGAAATGGACAAAGACAAGGTATATTCTTATCTTGCCAGAGATTCCAAATATGAAATTATCAAAAAACGCATCGACAGAGACCAGGCAGCTGCTATAAGAGACAAAAAGCTTGCAGGAGTCACCTTGGTGGAGGATTTCAAGCGCTACTATCCCGGAGGCACTCTCGGTGCCCATGTCATTGGATTTGTAGGTGAAGATAATCAAGGCCTTGCAGGCATTGAAATGATATATGAAAATTATCTCAAAGGTTTGCCAGGGAAAATAATTACAGCACAGAATGCAGCGGGCACTAACATGCCCTATGAATATGAAAAATACATTGACCCCGAAAACGGAGTCAATGTGGTGCTCACACTCGATGAGGTTGCTCAGCGCAAAGCAGAGGACGCTCTCAAAAAGGCGGTAGAAAATTATGATGTGCGCAATGGTGCCGCATGCATAATCATGGAAGCAAAGACGGGCGAAATCCTTGCTATGGCAACCTACCCAACCTTTGACCTCAACGATGCCTACACAATAGTAGACGAAAAGCTCAGAGAAGAAATAAAAGAGATCGAAGATGATAAAGAGCGAACACAAAAAGCCTCCGACGCGCTCAACAAGCAGTGGCGCAATAAGGCAGTGGTCGATTCCTACGAGCCCGGCTCCACCTTCAAGGCCATGGTTGCTGCCATGGCGCTCGAAGAAAATCTTGTGAGCCTCAATGAAAACTTTGTGTGCACAGGCTCTGTGCATGTGGCAAATTATAACATAGGCTGTTGGAACAGAAACGGACACGGCACCGAGACCTTTGTGCAGGGTGTATACAATTCGTGCAATCCTGTGTTCATGTCCATCGGTTCGCGCCTTGGCACTGCAAGGTTTTATAAATATTTCAAAGCATTCGGCTTTGGCGCTGCCACCGGCTTCGACCTGCCCGGCGAAGCAGCGGGTCTGTTTCATTCACTTGACCGCTTCAACGAGGCAGAGCTTGCTACTGCATCATTCGGACAGGGCTTCACTGTGACCCCCTTGCAGCTTATAACTGCATATTCTGCAATAACCAATGACGGCACCATGGTAAAACCCCGACTCATAAAGTCACTCGTCGATGATGACGGAAATGTTATAAAAAACTATGAACCGGAAATAATAAGACAGGTGGTAAGCAAAGAAACTGCCAACACTGTGTGTCAGATTCTTGAGGGCGTAGCCTCCGAGGGCACCAGCAAAAATGCCTATATTGAAGGCTATCACATAGCAGGCAAGACGGGCACAAGTGAAAAGACCCCACGAGGCAACGGCAAATATGTAGCGTCTTTTGTGGGCTTTGCTCCTGCCGATGATCCCGAGGTGATTTGCCTCGTTATGCTCGATGAACCTATGGGTCCGTCATACATGGGCGGTCAGATTGCTGCGCCCACCTTCAAAGAAATTATGAGCGATGTGCTCACGCATATGCAAATAGAAAACGACAGCAAGCAGGAATACATCTTCGTGCCCTCTATAGTGGGTCAAAAGCTTGGTGATGCCAAAAAAGCGCTTGACGATGCGGGCTTCAAATACACTGTGCGCGGCGAAGGTGACACTGTGGTTGCGCAAAGTCCCGGTGTGGGCACTGCTTTGGGCAATAACTCTATTGTGATTATCTACACCGAAGAGATGGCAGAGGATTATGTCACTGTGCCTGATCTCAACGGCTATTTTGCATCTGATGCCAATCAGATTCTCATAAATGCTGGCCTCAACATGAAGGTAAACGGAGCCAACGGCGTAAGCACATCTGTGCTGGTGGGCACTCAGGACCCTGTAGCAGGCACAGAAGTTCCGCGCGGAACTGTGGTTACTGTTGAATATAACTATACTACCAATGTTCATTAAAGGAGATGCGTGTGGAGTGAAATTGCAGGAAATACTCAGTGAATTATCTGTCATAGAAATCCATGGCAGCACCGATGCTGTTATCACATCGGTCACAAACAATTCACGCGAATGCAAGGCTGGTTCGCTCTTTGTTGCTGTGCGCGGATTTCAGACCGATGGCCACAAATATATTGCATCTGCCGCATCGAATGGTGCATCGGCAGTGATATGCGAAGAATATAATCCTGACATAGACATCACCCAGATAGTAGTGGCTGACAGCCGCCGCAGCGAAGCAGTTGCGGCAGCGGCTTTCTATGGTCATCCGTCGCAAAGCTTTAAGCTCATTGGTATCACGGGCACCAACGGCAAAACCACAGTTACATATCTGGTAAAGCACATTTTAGAGTGCTGTGGCTATAAGGTTGGTTTAATTGGCACCAATCAGAATATGATTGCTGACCAAATTATCGAAACAGGCCGCACCACCCCTCATGCCATAGAGCTTCAGGGCATATTTGCCCAAATGGCTCAGGCAAAGGTTGATTTTTGTGTGATGGAGGTTTCGTCACATGCCCTTGAGCTCGACAGGGTGTATGGTTGCAGATTCAGCGTGGGTGCGTTTACCAATCTCACACAGGACCATCTCGATTTTCATAAAACCATGCAAAACTATGCAGCTGCCAAATTCAAGCTCATGGAAATTTCAGACAGCGCAGTTATCAACTGTGACGATGCATATGGCAAAGTGATGGCAGAAAAATGCAGTGCCCCTTGCTTTGGCTATGCGGTAAATGATTCGTCGGCAGTTTTGCGTGCACAAAATATAGAGCTTGATGCCTCGGGCGTATCTTTTAGTGTAGATTCTGTGAGCTACAATGTGGGTATACCCGGTGAGTTTTCAGTGTATAACGCCCTTTGTGCTATTGGCATTGCTAAGGCGTCGGGCATATCCGACTCACAAATCAGCTCAGCACTCAAAACTGCAAGTGGTGTTAAGGGCAGGGCAGAGATTGTGCCGACATTTACTGACTACACAGTTCTCATAGACTATGCTCACACTCCCGACGGCATTGAAAACATACTCTCTGCAGTGCGCGGCTTTGCCAAAGGCAGAGTTGTCATAGTGTTTGGCTGCGGTGGTGACCGCGACAGCACCAAACGCCCCATTATGGGTGAAATAGCAGGCGAAATGGCAGATTTTTGCGTGGTGACAAGTGACAACCCCCGCACCGAGGAGCCCATGAAGATAATTGCCATGGTTGAAGAAGGCGTGCGACGCTCGGGTTGTGACTATGTGGTCATAGAAAGCCGCCGCGACGCCATAAAATATGCTCTCGACAATGCCCGCACAGGTGACTGCATAGTGCTTGCAGGCAAAGGGCATGAAACATATCAGATTTTAAACTCAGGAACAATCCATTTTGATGAAAGAGAAGTAGTGAGAGAGATTCTTGGAATATAAGAGGACACATTCATGATTTATCCCATAATTTCAATAACTGCACAAGACATTGTCCGCGCCACAGGCGGCGAGCTTGCAAGTGGCAGGGACGATGCAATAATATCTTCCATAAGCTGTGACAGCCGCACTGTAACTGCTGACGCGCTTTTTATCCCTCTAAAGGGTGAACGCTTCGACGGCCATTCTTTCATAGCCGATGTTTGCCAAAGAGGCATAGGTGGCTACATCTTTTCGGGCGATGCGCCTCTTTGCAATGCACCTTTTGCAATTCGTGTGGCAGACACCTCGCAGGCACTCGTTGATATTGCAGCTTACTATCGCAGACTTTTTGACATACCCGTTGTCGGTCTCACCGGCAGCGTAGGCAAAACAACCACCAAAGAGCTTGTGGCGTCGGTTTTGTCAAGAAAATATAACACTCATTGTACCAAAGGCAACTTCAACAATAATGTGGGAGTTCCGCTTACCCTATTTGGACTTTCCAGGGAACACGAAGCTGCTGTCATAGAGATGGGCATGAGCAATTTTGGTGAGATTGAGGTGCTTTCTATCTGCTCTGCTCCCGACATTGCCATCATCACCAACATAGGCACTTCTCACATAGAATTCCTCGGCTCTCAGGAGGGTATCCTCAAAGCCAAAAGTGAGATTTTCAAAGGTCTCGCTCCTCGTGGCAAGGTCATTTTAAATGGTGACGATCCATACCTTCTCACTCTCAAGGATAAGCTTGCAGGTCGCGAGGTATGCTATGTGGGCATCAATAATCCCGATTGCGACTATGTAGCCACAGACATATCATCTGATGAAACAGGCTGCAGCTTTAAGGTCAATTCCAAATCCTACACCATCAATCTGGCAGGTGTGCACAATGTGTATAATGCCCTGTCTGCCATAGCAGCAGGTGAGATGCTCGGCCTTGACCATAGTGCCATTGCCGATGGTCTGGCATTGTATCACTCCGACGGCATAAGGCAGAATATCATATCGGTAAACGGCTATAAGCTCATAAATGATTGCTACAACTCAAGCCCTCAGTCGGCAATTGCCGCACTAAGTGTGCTTCGCGATGTTAAAGCAGAGCGCCGTATTGCCGTGCTTGGTGATATTGCCGAGCTTGGCGACAAGGCAGAGAGTCTACACCGAAGTGTGGGCAAGGCGGTGTGTGATTCGTCGGTTGATGTGCTCATCACAGTGGGCAAGCTTTCAGCCTATATAGCCGATGAGGTTCATAACAAAGAAATTTACTCGTTTGATTCATCACCCGATGCAGGCAGATTCATAAAGGATTTTGTCACAAAAGGCGATGCAATCTTGGTTAAAGGCTCCCGATGCATGAAAATGGAGCAAATATCAGAGATGCTAATATAATAAGGCGGCGGTACTACATGAATAATGATATACTCATAATTTCGGCTGTGATATCCTTTGTGATTGCAGCTGTTTGCGGACCACTTCTCATACCTGTTTTTCGCAGACTCAAATTCGGGCAGGAAATAAGAGAGATTGGTCCAAGCTGGCATCAGAAAAAAAGCGGCACTCCCACAATGGGTGGCTTCATCTTCATAATTCCCATTGTCATATGCACTCTTTTGTTTGTGCGCACACCGCTTGCAATTTGTCTGGTTCTTTTTGCCCTGAGCTTTGGGCTGGTGGGATTTGTAGATGATTACATAAAGATAGTCAAAAAAAGAAATCTCGGACTCACCGAAAGGCAAAAATTTCTTTTGCAGCTTTTGTTTTCAATAGTTTTTGTGTTTGTGAGCCTGTATTGGCTAAAGCTTATTGACACAAAGATATTCATTCCTTTTATAAAAACCGAAATCAACCTTTCATATTTGTATATTCCGCTTGCACTGTTTGTGCTTCTTGGCACAACCAATAGTGTGAATCTCACAGATGGAGTCGACGGTTTGGCTTCGTCGGTCACTTTGGTAGTGTGCATATTTTTTGCAATTGTTGCATATGCTCAGGCTATGTATGACATTGCAATTGTAAATGCGATATCCGCGCTTGCACTCGCAGGCTTTCTCATGTTCAACTGGCACCCTGCAAAGGTTTTCATGGGTGATACAGGCTCGCTTTTCCTTGGAGGTCTTGTATGCTCAAATGCACTACTCATGAGAAATCCGCTGATTTTGATTGTGGCAGGCGGAGTGTATGTGCTTGAAACATTATCTGTGATTATTCAGGTGTTGTGGTTCAAAAAAACAGGCAAAAGAATATTCAAAATGAGCCCCATTCACCATCATTTTGAAATGTGCGGCTGGAGCGAAGTGCGCATAGTGCTCACTTCATCAGCGCTAACGGCGGCTTTGTGTGCAATTGCATATATTGCTACCGTATAAAAATCTGACAGGAGGAAACCAAATTGGCACTCAGGCAAAAAGCTTTGAATTTCAAACCCCAAAAAAAGATGGATTATTCCTTTCTTGCAGTTGTGCTCGTGCTTCTTTGCTATGGTCTGATTATGGTTTTCAGTGCCAGTAGTGCATCGGCTCACTATCAGTTTGGCGATGCTTACTACTTCATCAAAAGGCAGTTTGCATGGGCTGTGATAGGCGTGGGCATCATGCTCATGGTGTCGCGCATATCCTACAAAACCATCTACAAATATGCGCTTCACCTCATGGTTGTCACCATCATCATGCTCATATTGGTGCCTCTCATAGGCATTGAGGCAAAGGGCGCCAAAAGATGGCTCGGCTTTGGAGCGTTCAGCTTTCAACCCTCAGAGGTTGCTAAGTTTGCCATCATAGTATTTCTTGCCCGCAGCCTCACAGTAAACGGCGAAGCTCTCAAAACCTTCACCAAAGGCTTTTTGCCATATGTGTGTATTGTTGGTCTCATGGCTCTTTTGGTTTTCATCGAGCCGCACCTTAGCGGTGCAGTAGTAATAGCACTCGGCGGCTTCATAGTGCTCTGGGCGGCAGGCGCCAAACTCAGTCATTTTATGACGGTAGGCATTCCAGCTGTGGCAGTGGTTGTTGTGGCAATGTTTAGTGCCGAATACCGAGCCGACCGTTTCTTTGCGTTTCTCGACCCGTTCAAATACAAGCAGGGCGAAGGTTATCAGATAGTGCAGTCACTCTACGCCATAGGCAGCGGAGGTTTCTTTGGCCTTGGTCTTGGTCAGAGCCGTCAGAAATATCTCTATCTGCCGGAGGCACAAAATGACTTTGTGTTTTCAATCATATGTGAGGAGCTTGGCTTTATAGGAGCTGCGCTTATGCTATTGCTTTTTGCAATACTTCTTTGGAAAGGCATCAAAATAGCTTCAAATGCACCAGACCGATTTTCAAAGCTCATGGTCACAGGCATAATAGGGCTCATAGCCGTTCAGGTCATCATAAACATTGCCGTTGTCACATCTTCTATGCCGGCAACAGGCATGCCGCTGCCGTTTTTCAGTTACGGAGGCACATCCTTGGTGTTTATATTGGCTGAGATGGGCGTGGTGCTTTCAGTGTCGCGCGAAAGCGAGCATTAAAATCAGTAACATTTTGGAGGCAGAATAAAGATGAAAATTCTTCTTGCAGGCGGCGGCACCGCAGGACACATCAATCCGGCTCTTGCCATTGCCGATTATGCTGCAGCTAAGGATCCTGACACCAAAATCCTTTTTGTGGGCACGCAGCGTGGACTCGAAAGCTCTCTTGTTCCCAAAGCAGGCTATGACATAAAGTATGTAAAGGTGCAGGGCCTTAGCAAAAAGCTTACCATAGATAACATCAAATCACTTTTTAACATGCTCACCGCCAAGAGCAAATGCCGCAAAATCATCAGAGAATTTGCACCCGATGCGGTTGTGGGCACAGGCGGTTATGTGTGTGCACCAGCAGTGATGGCTGCAAATTCCATGGGCATACCCACTCTCATTCACGAGCAAAATGTGTTTCCCGGAAGCGCTATCAGGCTCCTTTCCAAAAAATCTACTGTTACTGCTATCAGCTTTGAGGATAGTCGCAAATATCTAACCGATGCCAAAAACATCATCTTCACGGGCAATCCCATTCGCCCCGAAATTCTCAGTGCCGATAGAGATGCCGCCCGCGCATCACTTGGCATAGGTGATGAAAAGCTTGTGCTCATCTTTGGCGGAAGCCTTGGCGCAGGCGCTATAAACTCTGTTGCGCTCCAGTACATAAAATCACTTGGCAGCGCTAAAGATGTCAGAGTTCTTTTCGCCACAGGTCAGCGAAATTATGACGAAATCATGGCAAAGGCAAGGGATATGGGCATTGCCGATTCACCCTGTGCCACCATTGTGCCATATATTCACAATATGAGCGAGGTTATGAACGCATCAGACATTGCAGTGTGTCGCTCGGGCGCAATCACTGTATCTGAGCTTAGCGCTCTTTCCAAGCCTGCCATCTTTGTGCCATCACCCAATGTGACCAACAATCATCAGGAATACAATGCACGCGCCATATCTGACAAAGGCGGTGCAATAACAATCCTTGAGCGCGATTTCAATCTCACTTCACTTACTCGCGCTCTTAACAGTGTGCTATTTGATGACTCAGCTATGCATAAAATGAGCATTCAATCAGCAAGCGTAAGCTGCGTAGATGCTCTTGATATTATATATTCCAAGCTAAAAGAGCTAATTTGACACTGTAAGCTCCGCACCTCCTACTTCCTACCTACCAAACTGCGGAGCTTACAGACTTTGTAACAAAACATCACCTCTGTGCATAAGATAAGATAATTCACTATCTCAGCCGGAGGTGCTCATATGAGCTTTTATAAAATAGAGGGCGGAGCAGCTTTGCATGGCAGCATCGATGTGCATGGTGCCAAAAATGCCGCACTGCCTATTCTGGTCGCCACCATCTTAAACAGTGGCATAAGCGTGATACATAACTGCCCCGATTTATCTGATATAGAAAGCATTATCACAATTTTGCGGTCGTTGGGATGCCGCGTCACCAGAGAGAAAACTGTTGTCACTGTGGACTCGTCAGGCTTCACCGGTGCCGACATTCCGATTGAGTTTATGAAGCAGACTCGCAGCTCCACCATCTTTGCAGGAGCACTTTTGGCGCGCACCAAAAGAGCTTTTATTGCAGGAAGTGGCGGTTGCTGCATCGGCAAGCGCCCCATCGATTTGCACCTTAAGGGCTTCAAAGCTCTTGGTGCTGATGTGTCGTTTAGGCCCGATGGTATCCTATGCCGTGCGCCTCATATATACCCGTGCAAAATTCATCTTGATTTTCCATCGGTGGGTGCTACTGAAAATCTCATGCTTGCCTCGTCACTCACCCCGGGACTCACCGTGATTTCAAATGCGGCAAAAGAACCCGAAATATGTAACCTTGCCGACTATTTGCGCTCCATTGGTGTGAGCATAAAAGGCGACGGCACTGACAAAATATACATCAAAGGCACATGCAGTCCTACCCATGGCGAGGTCACTGTGATTGCCGACCGCATAGTAGCCGCCACATATGCAGCCTGCGTTGCATGTGCAGGGGGCAGGGTAGATGTGCGCGGTGCATCACCAGCGCTTCTTTCCCCTGT
>JAFVSB010000153.1 GCA_017503945.1 Clostridia bacterium | reverse complement strand
GTTTTCATCAAGATAGGTGCAATCCATAGCCTCGGTATATTTTGTGCCGAGCTTGAAGATATGACCCACCTCGATGCCCTGACAGGTGCTTATTTTTTCTTTTTTGCACACGGGGCAGGTGTCACCCGGTTCAATGTTTCTGAAATCACCAATTACGGTTGCGGTGAAGTCTCTGTCAATGTTCACATTTTTAAAGTGATATTTTGTTTCGTTTGCGCCCACCACAAAGTTTTTCATAAGAGCCACTTCGCTGTCCACCAGCACATCAACCTCAAGACCCACAGGTCCTGCAAAGCCTACTGCTGCATTGGTTGTTTTCACAACATCATCAGCCGATGCAAGCTCAAGCTCTATTGAGCCAAGGTAGTTGGCAAGCTTTGTTTCGTTGACCTCGCGGTCACCTCTCACCATCACTGCCACAATTTTGCCGTCTGAGTTATAAAGCAGAGTCTTTGCAAAAGCTTTTGCATCAGTTCCCAAAAAGGTGGTGAGCTCTTCGATGGTGCGTGAGTCGGGAGTGTAGATTTTTTCCATGTCAAGAAGCTCGGCATCAGCAATTTCATCGGCAACACAAGCTGCTTTTTCAATGTTTGAGCAAAAACCGCAGCTGCAGTATGCAATGGTGTCTTCACCCACATCGGATTTCACCATAAATTCCTGTGAGCCTGAGCCGCCCATAGCGCCCGAATCAGCATCAACAATCAGATATTCAAGCCCCATCTTGTCAAAGGCTTCTTTGTATGCATCATACATGCTCTTGTATGAAATATCGAGCCCCTGCTCGTCTTTGTCGAAGCTGTAGGCATCTTTCATGATAAACTCTCTGCTTCTGATAACACCGAATCTTGGTCTTCTTTCATCACGGTATTTGGTCTGAATCTGATACAGGGTCACAGGGAGCTGTTTGTATGATTTGATTGTGTTCTTCACAGTGTCAGTGAAAATTTCTTCGTGAGTAGGACCAAGGCAAAAGTCTCTGTCGGCTCTGTCTTTAAGGCGGAACATCTCAGGCCCGAACACTTTCCATCTGCCCGAAACCTCAAAATATTCTTTTGGCAGCACCGCCGACATCAAAAGCTCCTGAGCGTCGTGCGAGTCCATGGCATTTCTTACTATATTTTCTATTTTTTTGAGAGTTCTCAGGCCCAAAGGCAAATATGAATACACGCCCGATGCAAGCTTTCTGATAAGACCTGCTCTGAGCATGAGCTGATGACTGGGGATTTCAGCCTCTGAGGGAACCTCTCTGAGTGTTGGCAATAAATATTTTGATAATTTCATCAATCTTTCCTCGCTTTATGTAAAATACAAATTATAGTATAACCCATTTTTGCTATTCTTTCAAGTGCTTTTTGCAATTTCAATCCAAATATTTCATGCTTTGGAGCCAGTTTTTGAGATTTTCGGGCCACATATCAGAGTGCGGCACCAAAGGGGTGGGGGAGTCGCCGTTTGCAAGACCTATTCCATGCACTCCATCATTAAAGATGTGCACTTCAAAAGGAACATTATATCTTGACAATGCACTTGCCATAAGCAATGAGTTTTCCACAGGAACTGCCTGGTCTGCTGCTGTGTGGAAAAGGAAGGTTGGGGGTGTGGCGCAGTCCACATTTTTGTCTATTGAAAGCTCAAGTGCGCATTTAGCACTCACCACTGCCGACAGGTTTTCAAAGCTGCCCCTGTGAGCATATTCGCAGCATGAAATCACAGGATAGCAAAGCACCATAAAATCGGGCTTTGAGCATTCTTGGTCTATTTCGTCCTGAGGCTCATAGCCAAAATCACCCTTAAATGTGCCTGCACTGCCTGCAAGGTGACCGCCTGCAGAAAATCCCATAATTCCTATGCGGTCTTTGGCATAGCCGTATTCATCGGCAAGGTGTCTTGCATATCTTATAGCTCTTTTGGCATCAATCACCGGCACGGGGTGCTTGTATGGCTCAATACGATAGTCGAGCACAAATGCCGACACACCAATAGAGTTTAGCCAAAGTGCAATCTGGCTGCCCTCTTTATCCATGCATTTGTCCGCATATCCGCCGCCTGGGCACACTATGATGCAAGCTTTTGCTCCTTTTGCAATATATGGCTGCATTGACGGAATAAAACCGTCATGATATTCTTCATTATAATAAGGTACATTTTCTTTTTCCCATAAATACATTTGTGATTCATCCTCTCAAAACAAATACTGGATTTATTATAAGTCATTGTGATGCTTTTTTCAAGTGTAAAATATCGCTTTTTTTAACATCTCACAACACATCAAAATTTTTGTCAGATTTTCGGGAAGAAAATAGCATAATACTATTGACAAAATGAATGTAAAATAATATAATTTAGTTTAGTGTTTCTAAACTTTAATCTTACTATTAAAAACTTCGGGGCGGTGTTTGCATGAATATCGGCAAAGAAATCAAACGATTGCGCATAAAAAACGGTCTTACTCAGGAGGAGCTTGCAGACCGCTGCGAGCTGTCCAAGGGCTTTATATCTCAGATAGAGCGTGACCTTGCTTCGCCTTCTATTTCCACACTTTCCGACCTTTTGCAGTGCCTCGGCACCGATCTCAAAAATTTCTTCAACAATGCTCAGGACGAAGAAGTGGTCTTTAAGGCCGATGATGTTTTTGTAAAGGAATACAAAGACGAAGGCAGCATCATCAACTGGATAGTGCCTAACTCTCAGAAAAATGACATGGAGCCCATTATCATTGAGCTTTTGCCCGGCGGCAAATCCTATGTTGATGACCCGCACGACGGCGAAGAATTCGGCTATGTGCTTTCGGGCAGTGTTGTGCTTCACATTGGAGGCAAAAAATACCGCGTAAGAAAATCCGAGAGTTTTTACTATAAACCAAATGCAGTTCATTATATTGAAAACAATACCAAAAACAATGCAAAGGTGTTGTGGGTTTCCACACCGCCAACATTCTGATAAGGGGTGAATTTGTTGGGCAAACATCTGATAGAATTCAAAAATGTGTGCAAGACCTTTGATGACACAGAGGTTTTGAAAAATATAAATCTTCATATCGACGAGAATGAGTTTCTCACTCTGCTTGGGCCGTCAGGTTGCGGCAAATCTACTCTTTTGCGCATCATAGCAGGCTTTGAAGAGCCCACCTCGGGCAGTGTGTGCTTTGAGGGGGCAGACCTTTGCGGCGTACCTGCATATGAGCGCAAGGTCAACACGGTGTTTCAGCGCTATGCACTTTTCCCTCATCTCGATGTATATGACAACATAGCTTTTGGCCTTCACATCAAAAAGCTTGGCTCAAAAGAAATCGATTCCAAGGTGAGACGAGTGCTTGAGCTTGTAAACCTCAAAGGCTTTGAGCGCCGTACCATAGGCTCACTCTCGGGCGGTCAGCAGCAGCGTATTGCCATTGCACGAGCTATTGTAAATGAGCCCAAGGTTCTTCTTTTGGATGAGCCCCTTGCTGCACTTGACCTAAAGCTTCGTCAGGGCATGCAGCTTGAGCTCAAAAACATGCAGCGCGAGCTCGGCATCACCTTTGTGTATGTTACTCATGATCAGGAAGAAGCTCTCACCATGTCGGACACTATAGTAGTCATGAAAGAGGGCACAATTCAGCAAATCGGCAAACCTACCGATATATATAACGAACCTAAGAATGCCTATGTGGCAGATTTCATAGGGGAGAGTAACATCATCTCAGGCATCATGAAGCACGATTGCCTTGTAAATATCATGGACACCGACCTCGAATGTGTGGACACAGGCTTTGCGCCCGATGAAAGCGTCGATGTGGTTATCCGCCCTGAGGATATTTATATCTTAGATCCTGACAAGGGCAAAATCACAGGCGTTGTTGAATCGGTCACCTTTAAGGGCGTTCACTATGAAATGGTCATCGACTCAAACGGCTTTAAATGGCTTGTGCACGACACTGCCAAATATGAAGTGGGCAGTGATGTGAGCCTTTTGGTAAAGCCATTTGATATTCACATAATGAAAAAATCCTGATACACGGAGAAGTGCAATGTTTAAAAAAACACTTTCATATCCGCACCTTGTGTGGATGGTGCTTTTTGTTATAGCACCCATGTTTCTCATATTTTTATATGCATTCACGGTCACCGATGATGGCGGCACTCTTTCATTTACTTTAGAAAACTTTGCCAAGTTCTTTGAGCCCATGTATATAAAGATACTATTCAACTCTGTGTGGATAGCTTTCCTCAGTGTGGTGTTTTGCATTATTTTAGGTTATCCTGCAGCCAAGATTATAGCCGACCGCGACCGCAGGCGCATTGCAATGGGTAAAAAAGCAACGGGGCTTCTCATGCTTTTTGTTATGCCCATGTGGATGAATGTGATGCTCAGGCTCTATGCATGGCTCACCATCTTGCAGCCCGATGGCGTACTCAATTCGTTTTTGTCACTTCTGGGGCTTCCCAAGCTCGACATCATGTATACCCAAACGGCAGTTGTGCTCGGCACAGTGTATGATTTTATACCATTTATGATAATGCCTATCTATTCAGTGCTCATAAAGATTGATGACAGTGTCATCGAAGCTGCTCAGGACCTTGGTGCCAACAAAACGAGAGTTTTCTGGAAGGTCATTTTGCCGCTTAGCATGCCGGGTGTTGTGTCGGGCATAACAATGGTGTTTTTGCCTGCGCTCACATCGTTCTATATTTCCGACTTTTTCAGCGGCGGACAGTTTATGCTCATAGGCAATCTCATCGAAAAGAATTTCAAAAATCCCGTTGGCCGCAATTTTGGCTCGGCACTTTCTATCATTCTCATGATTTTTGCATTTCTTTCGATGCATGTTATGAAGATTTTCAACAAGTCCAACAGACAGATGGATATGTATTAAGGTGAACCAAATGAAAAAACATTTTTTTAAAAGCTTTATAGAAAATATATATCTGTTTTTGATGTTTTTGTTTTTGTATTTTCCAATCGTCATTCTCATGATATTTTCTTTCAATAGCATCAAATCAACTTCCAACTGGGGCGGCTTTTCTACCCGCTGGTATGTGCAGATGTTCTCCGATGATGCGCTTTTAGGTGCCTTTGGCACCACCATCACCATTGCCATCATTGCAGCCTTGGCATCGTGCGTCATAGGCACTGCAGCAGCCATCGGCATTCAGGGCTTTAGGAGCAAAAGGCTCAAAGGTCTCATCAATGCCGTCACCAATCTGCCCATGGTGAGCTCAGAGCTTGTGATGGGTGTGTCGATGATGATGCTTTTTCTCACGGTAAAAATTCCCCTTGGCTATTTCACGCTTCTTCTTGCACACATCACCTTTTGTGTGCCATATGTGATAGTGTCGGTGCTGCCAAAGCTTGTGCAGCTCGATGCGGGGCTTTATGAGGCAGCCTTAGACCTTGGTGCAAAGCCGTTTTATGCTTTCCGAAAGGTTGTCCTGCCCGAAATCAAGCCGGGCATCATAAGCGGCATGCTCATTGCGTTCACTCTTTCAATAGATGATTTCGTAATCAGCTTTTTCACCACAGGCAACGGTGTCAACAACCTCTCAATCTACATCTACTCAAGTGTGCGCCGAGGTGTAAACCCCATGTATAATGCTCTGTCCACTGTCATGTTCATACTCGTTGCCATACTTTTGTTTATAATCAATAAGCGTTCATCTTCCAAAACGGGTGATTCACCCATTGGCGTTTTGGGATAATTACATTTTTAAAAGGAGTACATTAATGAAAAAAATCGTATCTTTAATTCTTTGCGTTGCTCTTGTCTGCACTATTGCAGTTTTTGCAGGCGGCTGCAGCTCAAAAACCAAGCTTTTTGTGTATAATGTTGGTGACTACATTCACCCCGATGTTGTGGGCATGTTTGAAGAGGAAAACCCCGACATCAAGGTTGTGTATGAAATGTTCGACTCTGTTGAAGAGATGTATATGAAGGTGTCCAACGCCACTTCACCCTATGATGTGGTAATTCCGTCAGACTATATGCTCGAGCAGATGATAGACGAGGGGCTTCTCAACAAAATTAACTATGACAATATCCCCAATTATGCCAACATTGACCCCAACATGCGCAATCTAGCATTTGACCCCACCAATGAATACACAGTGCCATATATGTGGGGCACCATCGGTATTTTATACAACAAAACCATGGTAGACGATGAAGTGACCGATTGGGACATCCTCTGGAACGAAAAATACAAAGGCAACATTTTCATGCTCAATCAGGAGCGCGACATGGTGTCGGTTGCTCTCAAAAAATGCGGTTATTCCATGAACAGTGACAACGAAGCCGAGCTTGCCGAGGCAGAAGCTGCACTCAAGGAGCAAAGCTCTCTTGTAAAGGCATATTGCGGTGACGAAATCAAGGATAACATGATAAACGGCAATGCTGCACTTGCGGTAGTGTGGTCAGGCGATGCGTATTTTTGCATTGAGCAAAATCCCGACCTTGCCTATGCAATCCCTGCCGAGGGCTCCAACCTCTGGTTTGACTGCATGGCAATTCCCACCACCTCTACCCATCAGGCAGAAGCCGAAAAATTCATCGACTTTATGTCACGAAGCGACATCGCAAAGCTCAATGCCGAATACATCGGCTATTCCACAGCCAACAGTGCTGCGCGTGACCTTTTGCCCGACGAAATTAAAAACGATGCTCTGCGCTATCCTGAACTAAATGAGGAGTTCATGAGCAAAATGGAAATTTTTGCCTACAACAAGAGCAGAAATGCCAAGCTCACCGATATCTGGACAAGAGTGCTAAACAGCTAAGCTTTACAAAAAGCTCTGTTTCTCTGATAATGGGAAACAGAGCTTTTTTAATTGAGAGTTGACTTTGTTGAAAGAATAAGCTATAATATATATTTAGAACATTAGTTATATAAAATTCAAAATATATAATGCGGAGTGTGAATATATGAAAAAAACATATATGCGCAACAGATATATTTTTATACTTGATATTCTTTCTGTGATAATGGCTACATGGCTCACATATTTCACAGTTTTCACAGATATGGCACTCACCGAAGAGGTGGTGTTTTTTACTGCAGGCATGTACGCGGCATGTACTTTACTTGTTTTTTCCATTTTTAGAGTATATACCACTGCATGGTGCTATAGCGGCACAAGTGAGCTTATGAAGTTTTTGCTTATTAATGCCGTAGCAGTTGTGATGGTTTTTGTTGTAAATGAAACATTGCGTCTTACAGGAGTGATTCATTTTGCTCACAGGCGCATAAATTTTGTCATAGCTGTTCTTTCTATTTTGTCAATGACGATAGTCAGAATGTTTGCCAAAGAGTTTCACAAGGCTATGGGCTCCCGTGTTAATAAGCACAACCCATCGGCCGGTGAGTCTGCGCACCGCGTGCTTATTATTGGTGCAGGCGATGCAGGCAGAATAATTATTAATAACTCCAAAGCCAACGCAGACAGCAATATTGAAGTTGTTGGATTCATCGATGATGACCGCGCAAAGGTGGGCAAGACGTTTTTTGGTGTAAAGGTTCTTGGCGGCAGATATGACATTGTGCGCATATGCGAACAGATGGATGTTGACCGCATTATCCTTGCCATTCCCACAGCATATGCCGAAGAACGCAGAGAAATTATTGACATATGCAGTCAGACCAAATGTAGTATAAAGACGATTCCCGGTATTAGCGAGCTTGTAGATGCCCCCGAAAAAGAAAATCTGATTCGTGATATACGCATAGAAGACCTTTTGGATAGGGAACCTGTCGTGCTCGACAATGACCGCATCATGGAGCTTGTCTCAGGCAAGACCATCATGGTCACGGGCGGCGGTGGGTCAATTGGCTCAGAGCTTTGCCGTCAGATAATGCGTTTTTCGCCAAAGTCTCTCATCATTGTGGATATATATGAAAACAATGCATATGACATCCAGATGGAACTCAACGAAAAATACCCCCACAACAAACCCATAGTCCTTATTGCATCTATTCGCGATAAGGTTCGTCTTGATGAAATTTTTGCACAGTATCGCCCGCAGATAGTCTTTCATGCTGCTGCCCACAAGCATGTTCCTCTCATGGAGGCAAGCCCTCGTGAGGCTATCAAAAACAATGTCTTTGGCACCTACAATCTTGCAGTCACTGCCGATAAATTCGGCGTTGATAAGTTTGTTATGATATCCACCGATAAAGCTGTTAACCCCACCAATGTTATGGGGGCTTCTAAAAGGCTTTGTGAAATGATAATCCAGTGCATGGAAAATATCAGCGAAACTGATTTTGTAGCGGTGCGATTTGGCAATGTGCTTGGTTCTAACGGCAGCGTTATTCCGCTTTTTAAGCGTCAGATAGAAAACGGCGGACCTGTAAAGGTGACCCATAAGGATGTCATCAGATTTTTCATGACAATTCCCGAGGCTGCTCAGCTTGTTATTCAGGCGGCATGCTATGCCAACGGCGGTGAAATTTTTATTCTCGACATGGGCAAGCCTGTCAAAATCTATAACCTTGCCGAAAATCTCATTAAGCTTTCAGGCTACCAGCCCAATGTTGACATCAAGATTGAAATTGTAGGTCTGAGACCGGGCGAAAAGCTCTACGAAGAGCTCCTCATGAGCTCCGATAACCTTCATCACACTCAGCATCAAAAAATTTTTGTGGACAAGCCCGAATCTCTAAGCTATGACGCGTTGAAAGAGTCGCTTGCTCTTTTGCAAAAGGCGGTTGACAATCGTGATGATGACGAGGTGCGCAGTGTGCTTGAAAAGGTTGTGCCCACATATATCAGAGATAATGTAAGCTTTAACAAACAGTGCGAATCCGCGCGCTCATAAATCTACAAAAACCCTGTTTTCACACATTTTTAAATTGTTTGTAAACAGGGTTTTTCTGTTGACTTTTGCATGGTAATGTTATATAATATAATAAGTTGTGACAATTGTAATATTTTTATGATTGTAACAGGTGTTATTCTGTT
>JAFVSB010000152.1 GCA_017503945.1 Clostridia bacterium | reverse complement strand
TTTAAAAATGGGTTGAAAAAAATCAGTATTATATATATAATATAATAGCAAGTATATGCGGAGAAAAAATGTAAAGGAGCTAAACACAAATGATAGCACACGGCAATAACATCAAAATCTTTACTGCAAATTCCAATCCGGCATTTGCAGACAAAATCGTACAAAAGCTTGGCATGAAGCTTGGCGATTCCGAAGTCGGTAAATTTTCCGATGGTGAAATCTTTGTAAACATAAATGAAACTGTCAGAGGAAGCGATGTTTTCGTTGTTCAGTCCACCTGCTCTCCGGTAAATGACAACTTCATGGAACTCCTCATCATGATTGACGCTCTCAAGAGAGCTTCAGCAGGCAGAATCACTGCAGTTATCCCATATTTTGGCTATGCCCGTCAGGACAGAAAAGCCAAAAGAAGAGACCCTATTTCCGCAAAACTCTGTGCAGATCTTATCACAGCAGCAGGTGCTGACCGTGTCCTCACTATGGACTTGCATGCACCTCAGATTCAGGGCTTTTTCAATATTCCTCTTGACCACCTTCTCGGTCAGCCTCTTCTGAGCAATTATTACAAAGATCTTTTCAAAGATGATAAAGAAAACACAGTTGTCGTATCTCCTGACCTTGGCAGTGTTACCAGAGCCAGAAAGTTTGCCGACAACATTGATGTTCCCATTGCCATTGTTGATAAACGCCGTCCCAAAGCCAATGTTTCCGAGGTTATGAACATTATCGGCGATATCAAAGATAAAAATGTTATCCTTGTTGATGATATGATAGACACAGCAGGCACTATAGTAAACGGTGCCAAAGCTTTGGTTGAAAGAGGAGCCAAAAAGGTATGTGCATGCTGCACTCATGCAGTTCTTTCAGGTCCTGCAATTGAGAGAATTCAGAACTCTCCCATCGAAGAGCTCCTCGTTCTCGACACAGTTCCTCTCACAGCCGAAAAACAGATTGACAAAATCAAAGTTCTCAGCGCTGCAGGTCTCTTTGCAGAAGCCATTGAGAGAATCTATGAGGATGTATCTGTGAGCACATTATTCAACTAATGCAATACATAGCCGTCGGGAATTAACCCGACGGCTAAAATTAACTTTCAGCTATTTCAAAAAGGAGCATAAAAGAGTATGTACCTTATAGCAGGTCTTGGCAATCCCGACAAAAAATACGAAAACACCCGTCATAACATAGGCTTTGAGGCCGTGATGCTTCTTGCCAGAAAACATGGCATCTCGCTTGGCAAAAGCAAGTTTAAGGCGGTGTATGGCGAGGGGATAATAGCAGGCGAAAAGGCCATCATCTCCATGCCGCAAACATATATGAACCTAAGCGGTGATTCTGTTGCCGAGATGGCAGCGTTTTATAAAATCCCTCCTGCCAACATAATCATTATTCATGATGACATAAGCCTCACCCCGGGCAGACTTCGCATCCGCGGCAAAGGCAGCGCAGGAGGTCACAACGGGCTCAAATCCATCATTGCCCGCTTGGGTAGTGATGAGTTTGCACGCATCAAAATCGGTGTGGGTGCACCAACTCACTCAGATTATGACCTTGCAGACTTTGTTCTTGGCAAATTCAGCTCCGAGGAGCAAAAAATTCTTGCTCCGGTGCTTGAAAATGCCGTTGATGCAGTAGAATGTATGATAAAATCAGGTATTGACAGAGCAAAGAATAAGTATAATAGTTAATAATATATTTTTGCAGGTGACCGTAAATGTCAGGCTTTGGTGAAATTCTGGGCGGCAGCAGCGAATTTATGTCTGTTATCGAAAGTGTAAAATCGGGCAAATGCCCCGTTCATGTCACGGGTATGACAGGCAGTCAGAAGAGCCATTTCATATATTCGCTCTGCGCGGCCCTTGGCAAAAAGTGCATAGTTGTCACATATGACGAAGCAGAAGCAGGAAGGATAAGCAGCGACTTATCGTTCCTTTTTTGCCGTGATGCGCTTGTGTTTAAAAACAAAGACTATGTGTTTTATAACATCGACGCTTCAAGCCACACTGCCGAGCTTTCGCGCCTGCGCACTCTGGCAGCTTTTGCACACGGCGCAAGCGTGGTCACAACCATCGAGGCTGTGTCCAAATTTACCATACCGCCCAAAGAGCTTGAAGGCTGCACCATCACCATCAATTCCGATTCGGTGGTAGACACCTCCTCTTTGGCCAATCAGCTTGTGGCTATGGGTTATCAGCGCACCTCGGCGGTAGAGGGAGAGGGCACATTCAGCATCAGAGGCTCTATCATCGATGTTTTCTCACCATGTATGCCAAACCCTGTGCGCATCGACCTTTTTGATGACGAGGTCGATTCAATCCGTGCTTTTGACCCCGCAACACAGGTTTCTGTGGAAAATATCTCCTCGTGCACCATCATTCCTGTGCGCGAGATTGTCTATGATATTGATAAGGCGCAGGAAGTTGCCGCCACAATCAGGCGGCTGAAGAACGAAAACCTCATAGCCGATGCCGAAAAGCTTGAGCAAAATGCGCGTTTTCAATCGCTCGATAAATACATGCCATATTTTTATGACAGAATATACACTCTCTTTGACTATGCCGATGATGACACCTTAGTGTTTATCGACGAAGCAAAGCAGCTTTGTGAGCGCAGCAAAATTTTTTATGGCGAACACTCAGAGATTATCACCGACCTTTTGGGCAAAGGCGTATTTCCGCGCCACAAAATGAGCTATATGCTTGATTATAGCGAGGTCATATCAGCTGCCCAATCGCGCATGATGGTGTCTGTAAGCTCGCTTTCTCATTCATGCCCCATGTTTACCCCGCGCGCTTTAGCAGGTATCACTGCCAAGTCGCTCAATAACTACACTGGCAAGACAGAGTTCTTATTTGATGATATAAAATTCTGGAAGAAAAACGGCTATCGCATTATCCTTGTCATAAATGGTGAGGCCAAGCTCAAAAGTGTGCAAAGTGCACTGCTCGATGAGGGCATCGAGGCTTCTTTTGCAAGCTTTTCAAACTGTCTTCCGCAATATGGCCAGATATATCTCACCTGCGGCAATCTTTGCAAAGGATTTGAATACCCAACAATCAAAACGGTGGTCATAAGTGATGGCGACACCTCCAAACCCGCCACCCGCCGCAAGCTTTCAAAGGCAAGCAGCCGCGATGCAATTAAAAGCTTTGAGGATCTTAAAAAAGGTGACTATGTTGTTCATCGCACTCATGGAGTGGGGCGCTATGTGGGCATAGCACAGCTTGTGGTGGAAAATGTAACCAAAGACTATCTCAAAATCAAATATAACGGCAGCGATGTGCTCTATGTGCCCACCAACCAGCTCGATTTTTTGCATAAATATACCGACGGTGACGGCGCCAGAGTAAAGCTCAACAGCCTCGGCGGCAATCAATGGCACAAAACTGTTGAACGCGTCAAATCAAGCGTGGCAGAGCTTGCCCAGAATCTCATCGACCTCTATGCCGAGCGCAGCCGTCTTTCGGGGCATGTGTTCGCACCCGACACCCCGTGGCAAAAAGAATTTGAAGAAAAATTCATATATGACGAAACCGAAGACCAGCTAAGATGCATAAGCGAAGTCAAAGCCGACATGGAAAATGGCAAATGCATGGACCGTCTTCTTTGCGGCGATGTGGGCTATGGCAAAACCGAGGTGGCAATGAGAGCCGCTTTCAAGTGTGTTATGGAAGGTATGCAGGTGGCATATCTTGTGCCCACCACCATTTTGGCTCGTCAGCACTATAATAACTTTGCCGCAAGGCTTGGTGAGTATGCCATGAATGTGGATATGCTTTCGCGCTTCCGCACCAAAAAGCAACAGGAAAAAACCATTGCAGGCATGCGTTCGGGCAGTGTTGATGTTGTCATTGGCACTCACCGC
>JAFVSB010000151.1 GCA_017503945.1 Clostridia bacterium | reverse complement strand
TACGGTATTTGCCACCATATTGACTAATAACGATTTTTGCAAGCTTTGGATTTGGGTTTTTAATCTTTACAGGATAAATTAATTTTCTTTGATAATCCCACATAAACTGTTACCTCCTCAAATTTCCCATGGCCATTTGCGGCCGGTTTCTACCCACTGAAAGGGAGTGTCTTTATTGCTTTCACAAGCATAAAGCGGGCCATAGCGTGCCTGATAATCGCTTTTGAGGCTTTTTAAAGTGGCAGCAAGCTTGGCATAAAGCTCAAGAGCCTGAGCACAATCAGGATGGGTGTCGAGAAAGAGATTGAGGTCGATTACTGCAAACTCTGTTTCCTCAATTTTTTTCATCATTTCGCAGCGTGTGTCATGATTGGGCGATTGCTCCATGTCTGACCTTGTGAGTTCTCTTTGCATTTCTCTTTGGAGTTCTCTTTCGTCTATCGGACATTCCACGCGTTCGTTTTCTCTCGAAGGAGAATATTCGGGATTATCCGTGTTGAACGGACAGAAATCTGTCTTGGGATAATACATATATATAACCTCCGCACTATTTGATAAATGGATTCATGATTGGATTGTCTTTGTAGGTTTCAAAAGGAATATCCAGGTCTTTAAATATGGTGCCCCTATGCAAAGCTTTTTCGGTAGAGTAAAGATTTTTGAATTCCTGAAAAGGGATATATGCAAAAGCAAGATTGGGTTTTTCAGGCATAAAAGGTATTTTCATGTGCACACCTCCAGACTAGGGTTTGTATGTTTGTTTCCCCACTGATTATAATATTCGACCATACTCATTTTTGTTAACAAAGCATGTCCAACACAAAAGCCCTCCGCAAAAAGCAGAGGGCTTTGAAAAATCGAAAGTCAATTATGAAATTGTGATGGTGGAATTGCCCGGCATAATCTGAACAAAGGTGTTACCGGGATTGAGGACAAGCTCTTCGCCATCTTCGGTGGTGTAGATGGTTTTGCCAGCTCGCGAGGGTTTAGACCATTTGATATCCACAACCTTACCGTTAGTGATATAGTAGCCGCTTCCTGAGCCGATGTTTTCAATATCCTGACGGCCTACATTATCACCATCATTGAGATTGAAGTTTCTCACTTTGTAGATAATGATATTTTTGGCGGTGAGCACATCACCTGTTTGCGACATATGCTCCTTGCCGTCAACATATCTTTTGTAGACCATATTGTCAGCATCGTAGATATAACCCACACGATAGAATGTAGAATACGGAAGTTTGATCTCGGTGGCAGCAGAATCAGTTTCGGGCACAAGATCCTCGTTGGAATAAAGATTATGACTCACATCGGTGGTGCTACGGTACTTTTTGGTATTAACCGCTTTGTCATAGAGCTTATCAACACCTGAATAGAGGTTATGCCAGGTGCGGTCATATGTATAGTCTCTCCAATATACCGAGCCGTCATCACCCTGAATACCATTGATGTTATTTACACCAAGAGATTTGATGTCTGCCATTGCTTTGGGACTCCAGCCGGCATGGCAATAGATGGCATCGTGCTCGAGTGCATAATCAAGGAAATAGTGACGCGATGAACGAATGGGACCTACTTTTTCAACATCGTGATTTTTGAATAGAGCCATCATTCGGCTTGCGCCGCCTTCAACAATAATTTCATACACCATATATGCACTTTCAAGACCTATCTGAGGGCGCGATGCTGCTACATCGTTGTCTATCATTACAGCAACGGGGCGAGTATCGGTGTTCATCATTTCACAGTATTCATTGGTTACTTCGGGAGTGATTTCCTCTGACACTGCAGGAACTTCCGATGAAGGATTTTCGGGCGTTTCATCTTTTTTGGTGCATCCTGTCATGAGGAGCATTGTGATGATAAGAAAATATGAAATAAATTTTTTCATTTGCTGTTCTCCTTTTATTTGATATCACATACCACTTTTTCAGGCTTTGAATCGAGCAGATGGGGATTTTCTATGTGCTTTTTGAGAGTTTTGAACGCTGCTGCATAATAGTGACCATCACAAATTCGCTCATCACACACCATGGTAATGTCCATCATTCTTATTTTGCGCACGGTGCCGTCGGCATTGAGTTTATATTCGGTGCGCTTTTTGCCCATTGCACAAAACAGGGGTAAATTGCCAAAATCGTACAGATGGTGATATACCGGGTCTATGCCCAGAGAGCCCAAATTGGTGAGATACATGGAACCATGAAACGGACTGACTTTAACAAGAGCTTTTGGTAACAAACCGAAATAATCCAAAAACTTGAGGAGCCAAACCGCAAATTTGAGAAATACTCCAGGAATATAGGAGAGGAATTTGGCTGCAAAATCCATGCCATTGGATGCACTGAGGTCTCTGTTTTCTTCGATGAGCTTCATGATGGTTGCATACACATTATCAATAGTGTCATCTGCTGAAGCGGGAATTTTGATAACTGTTTCCGGTGCATTGAGTGCCATCTCCTTTTTGATGGTGAGGCACATGTCGATGTTGTTGCGAGCATACAGCTTCTGACCTCTGATAAATCGGTTGATGCCCGGATATGATGCCACGGTGCGTACATATGCTGCAAGCACAACATGCATAAGACCAAGACCCTTTTTACCCTCGGCTCTCTTCTGACGAACAAAATTTTCAGCTTCGGTTATGTCAAGACTTGCATTGAACTGGTTGGATGCACCATTGCGGTGTGGCATTATGTATGCCGACACTGCACTCATAGGGTCGATGCTTTTAAGT
>JAFVSB010000150.1 GCA_017503945.1 Clostridia bacterium | reverse complement strand
GCATTGTTTTCAAGCATTTCAACCCCTTTTCCGTTCATTCTGAGAAGCTGTTTGTATTTGAGCTTACCTGGCACCTCTCTTTGAGCCATCACGCTCTGGCCGCTTGAGCGCATCATATTTACCGCATCGGCAAGAGTTTTGAGGTCGGCAGTATCATCATATAGGATAACCGTGTCCACATCATATTCCTTGGTGTCATCTGTAAGCCTTTCCAAAAAGTCGGGATATACCGCAAATCCAATGGCATGAGCCTTGCGGTTCATCTTTTTCATAAGCTTGTCATACTGACCGCCCGAGAGTATTCCCTCGGGAATACCTTCTACAAAGCCTTTGAAAACTATGCCGTTATAGTAGCTCATATCGTTGACAACCGAAAAATCAATATGTATTTTGTCGCCAAGGCCGCCATCTGAAAGCACAGTGGCGATTTCTTCGAGCTGGCGTACTGCTTCAGAACTCTTTTCGCCCGCAATTTGCTTTATCTTATCCATGGTAGCTTCCACACTGCCATACACAGTGGCAAGCTCGGCTATTTTCTGAGCTTTTGCTTCGTCGGCACCGCAAGATTTGCACACCGAAATAATCTGATGGGCATTCTTCTCGCCCATAGCCTTGAGGATTTCCCCTTCGGCATCAGATGGGAGTTCAAGCTCTTTTATCAAGTCATATATGATGCCCATGTGCGATATATCAAGCACAAAGCTATCCGATATTATACCCAGGCTCTCTGCTGCAAGATTGAGCACTTCATATATGCAGTAGTTGTCAATATCACCAATACATTCCAGTCCCACCTGCATGATTTCTTTAAAAGACTGGGTGCTCTTTGATACTCTGTAAACATTTTCGTTGTAATACACTTTTTGGGCATAGCCTGTGCAATCCTTGCTGCTTTTGATAATAGAAAGGGTCACATCGGGTTTTAGCGCCATGAGCTTGCCGTTGGTATCGGTGAAGGTGATGATATTGTCAGACACAAGAAAGTCCTTGTTTCTCACATACAAATCATACTCTTCAAATTTGCTCATTTTGTACTGGGCATAGCCGTATTTTTCATAAAGTGAGCGGAGCTCAAGCACCACTCTTTCATCGCTTTTGAGAAGCTTGTTTTCTATTTTCATAAAAAAATCCTCCAAAAAGGGAATAGGTAAACCAACAGTTCACTTTAGCATTTTATCATGTTAAAGCGATAAAGTCAACACAATTATTATATTTTATCATAATTTTACTTTATTTTTGCAAAAAAGAGAATAGTTATTGTTTATTTTTATGTAAAAAGTGAACTGCCAAGGCTTAAAGGGGCGGTTAATTATGCATTATATATAATATTAATTATGTAATTTAAATCTCTTTTTCAAATGTTGCCTTTTGTCAAAATTCTACAATATATCTCAATGCTGATTTACATTTGAATTTCACTGTGATATTATAATTAATCATATACTTATGGAGATGAATTTTATAATGAAAATTTTTGAGCCTAAAATCATTTCGGCACTAAAAGGCTACAATGGCAAACAGCTCACCAGTGACATCATTGCAGGCATCATCGTTGCCATCATAGCTCTTCCTCTTTCCATTGCGCTTGCCATAGCTTCGGGGGTTTCGCCCGAAAAGGGTCTTTACACTGCAATTGTTGCAGGTTTTGTAATTTCTCTCTTTGGTGGCAGCAGAGTCAACATTTCAGGCCCCACCGCCGCTTTTGCCACTATTGTTGCAGGCATTGTTGCTCAGCATGGCACAAGCGGTCTTGTCATTGCCACCATCATGGCAGGTATCATGCTCATCGTTATGGGGCTTTGCAAATTCGGTGCACTCATCAAATACATACCCTACACCATAACCACGGGTTTCACCTCGGGCATTGCCCTCACCATAGTAATTGGTCAGCTCAAGGATTTTCTTGGTCTCACCTTCGCCCCCGGCACTCATGCGGTAGAAACCATGGAAAAGCTCTCGGCAGTTGCAGCTTCAATTGCCACAATCAATTGGGAAAGCGTGCTCGTGGGTGTGATTGCTCTTGTAATTCTCATTGTATGGCCCAAAATCAGCAAAAAAATCCCGGGTTCACTCATTGCCGTTGTGGCAGGTGTTGTGATAGTAAAATTCACAGGACTCAATGTTAACACAATAGGGGACCTTTATTCCATAAGTGCCTCAGTGCCTTCTCCGGCGCTGCCTGATTTTAGCTTCGGGGCAGTAAGGGAGCTTATTTCACCTGCATTTACCATTGCCATACTGGCAGGCATTGAATCTCTGCTTTCGTGCGTTGTGTCCGACGGCATGATAAATGACCGCCACAACTCCAACACCGAGCTCATTGCGCAAGGTCTTGGCAACATATGCTCGGGCATCTTTGGCGGTATTCCTGCCACAGGAGCGATTGCCCGCACTGCAGCCAATGTCAAAAACGGCGGCCGTTCACCCATTTCGGGCATGGTGCATGCAATTGTGCTTCTTCTCATCTTGGTTGTGCTCATGCCATATGCCCAGTGGATTCCCATGCCTGTGATTGCTGCTATTCTTTTTGTGGTAGCCTACAACATGTGCGAATGGCGCCATTTTGTAGATATTTGCAAAACTGCACCCAAAAGCGATATATCAGTTTTGGTGCTCACCTTTGTGCTCACAGTAGTGTTTGACCTTGTGGTAGCCATAGAGATTGGCATGCTTCTTGCAGCAATCCTATTTATCAAACGCATGGCCGATGTCACACGCATCCGTCCCTGGGTCACAAGTGAAGAAATGGTGTCTGACGATAACGGCAGACTCAAAAAAATTCCTGCATTCACTCAGGTGTATGAAATCGACGGCCCCATGTTTTTTGCCACATCTGATAAGTTTGCATCAATTCCTGTTAAAGATGAAACCAAGGTTATTGTGCTTCGCATGCGAAATGTGAGCGCGCTTGATGTTTCGGCACTTCGCACTATAGGCGAAGTGTGGGAGAAGTTTTCGGCAAAGGGCATCACTGTTATTTTTTCGCATGTAAATAAACAGCCCATGAAGGTTATGAAAAAATCAGGCTTCTATGAGCAGGTCGGCCAAGATAGCTTTGCAAAAAATATTGATGCAGCACTTGCCAAGGCAGAAAGCTTGACGAAATAGAAAATT
>JAFVSB010000149.1 GCA_017503945.1 Clostridia bacterium | reverse complement strand
TGGTTTCGTCTGTAATGTTTCTGTTTTCATCAAGCGGCACGTTAAAGTCGCATCTTACAAGGACTCTCTTTCCGGCAACCTGAATGTCTTCGATAGATTTTTTGTTCATTAAAATCACCTCATATATAAATTTGAATTTTTTACCAACATATATTTTACTACATTTTTTTCAAATTTGCAAGTGTTATATTAAAAATAATTACATTTTTATTATATTTTTTTACTTTAATTAAAAATTTAAACAAAATTTCTATTGAAGACATTCAGGTTTCAGGTAAAAAAGTTCTTGTAAGATGCGATTTTAATGTGCCCCTCGACGAGAACAGAAACATTACTGACGAAACAAGAATTGACGGAGCTCTTCCTACAATCAAATACCTTATTGACAACAATGCAAAGGTTATTCTCTGCTCACACATGGGTAAACCCAAGGGCGAACCCAAGCCTGAGCTTTCGCTTGCACCTGTTGCCAAAAAGCTTTCTGAAAAGCTCGGCAAAGAAGTCATTTTTGCTGCTGATGACAATGTTGTTGGCGAAAATGCAAAAAAAGCAGTTAGCGAAATGAACGAAGGTGATGTTGTTCTTCTTGAAAACACCAGATACAGAGCCGAAGAAACCAAAAACATTGACACCTTCAGCCAAGAGCTTGCTTCACTTGCTGATGTGTTTGTTAATGATGCTTTTGGTACCGCTCACAGAGCTCACTGCTCCAATGTTGGCGTAACAAAATACCTTGACACTGCAGCTTGCGGTTATCTCATTCAAAAAGAAATCGAATTTTTGGGCAATGCGGTTAATAACCCCGTGAGACCTTGTGTGGCTATTTTGGGTGGTTCAAAGGTTTCTTCCAAAATTTCCGTTATAAACAACCTTCTTGAAAAAGTTGACACTCTTATCATCGGCGGCGGAATGGCCTACACATTCATGAAAGCTCTCGGTGAAGAAGTGGGCAATTCACTTTTGGAAGCTGACTACCTTGACTATGCAAAAGAAATGATGGAAAAAGCCAAGGCTAAGGGCGTTAAGCTCCTCATTCCTGTTGACACAGTTGTTGCACAGGAATTCTCCAACGATGCAGCTCACAAAACCGTTGAAAGAGGCGGCATTGAAGCAGGTTGGGAAGGTCTTGACATTGGCGAAAAGACAATAGCGCTTTATACAGATGCTATTAAAGATGCAAAAACTGTTGTATGGAACGGACCTATGGGTGTGTTTGAAATGCCTACTTTTGCCAAAGGTACAAACGCTATTGCAAAAGCTCTTTCTGAAATAGACGCTACAACAATCATTGGCGGCGGTGACAGTGTTGCTGCTGTTAACCAGGCAGGTCTTGGCGACAAGATGAGCCACATTTCAACAGGCGGCGGCGCTTCGCTTGAATTCCTCGAAGGAAAAGAGCTCCCCGGCATTGTTGCACTCAACGACAAATAATTTTAATCAAATCCATTGCGGGAAAGCCAACTTTCCCGCATAATTTATACTGAAAGGAAGATTATTATGAGACAGACAGTAGTTGCAGGAAACTGGAAAATGAACAAAACCCCCGCTCAGACAACTGAGCTTATCAATGAACTCAAGCCCCTCGTTGCCGAAAGTGCCAACAAATGCATAGTGTGTGTGCCCTTTACATCACTTGCAAATGCTATTGAAGCATGCAAAGGCTCAAATATCGAAGTTGGTGCACAGAACATGTATTTTGAAGAAAGCGGTGCATATACAGGCGAAATTGCTCCATCAATGCTCACTGAGATGGGTGTGAAATATGTTATCATTGGTCACTCTGAGCGCAGACAGTATTTTGCAGAGACTGACGAAACCGTAAACAAAAAGGTTATAAAAGCATTTGAGCACGGTCTGGTTCCTATCATCTGTGTGGGTGAATCATTGGAGCAGCGCGAACAAGGCATCACAGTGGAGCTTGTGAGCATGCAGACAAAGATTGCCCTCCTCGGCCTCAGCGCTGAACAGGTTAAGAAAACAATCATTGCATATGAACCGATCTGGGCAATCGGCACAGGCAAAACTGCCACAAGTGATCAGGCTCAGGAAGTGTGCAAAGCTATAAGAGACACTGTGGCTGATGTATTTGGCAAAGATGCTGCCGATGAAGTTATTGTGCAGTATGGCGGCAGTGTTAATGCAGGCAACAGCAAAGAGCTCTTTGCAAAAGAAGACATCGACGGCGGCCTCGTTGGCGGTGCAAGCCTGAAAGCTCAGGACTTTTCTGTGATTGTTAACAGCTAATTTCCCGAAAGGACTAATAATATGAAAAAAAGACCCGTTCTTCTTGCCATACTTGATGGTTATGGCAAAAGTGAATTAACAGAAGGAAACGCAGTATATAGTGCAAACACACCAATGATGGATAAAATCCTTGCTTGCAATCCATCTACTGTGATACACGCAAGCGGCATGGATGTTGGTCTGCCTGAAGGTCAGATGGGTAATTCTGAAGTTGGTCACACAAACATTGGAGCAGGAAGAATTGTGTATCAGGAGCTTACAAGAATAACCAAGTCTATTGATGATGGTGATTTCTTTGAAAATGAAGAGCTGCTTGCTGCATGTGACAACTGTGTGAAAAACGGAACTGACCTGCATGTGATGGGCCTTTTGTCTGATGGTGGTGTTCACAGCCACATCAAGCATCTGTTTGGTATTCTTGAGCTTGCCAAGAAGAAAAATGTGAACAACACATATGTTCACTGTTTCCTTGATGGCAGAGATGTGTCCCCTACCAGCGGCGTTGATTTTGCAAAGATGCTTGTGGAAAAAATCCGCAATCTTGGTTATGGCGAAATTGCCTCTGTGATGGGAAGATATTATGCCATGGACAGAGACAACCGCTGGGAAAGAGTGGTTAAGGCATATGACGCTATAGTAAAAGGTGAAGGCGAGTACTGCGACAGTGCAGTTACTGCCATTGAAAAATCATATAACAATGATGTGACCGACGAGTTTGTTGTGCCTACTGTTATTACAACCGACGGAAAACCCAACGGAACACTTGGCAAAAATGACAGTGTGGTATTTTTCAACTTCCGCCCCGACCGCGCCAGAGAAATCACACGAACTATTGTTGATGCCGAATTTGACGGATTTGAAAGAGAATTCTTTGAAACATATTTTGTGTGCATGACTCAATATGATGCCAGCATGCCAAATGTGCATGTGGCATTTAAGCCACAAACTCTCACAAACACCTTTGGCGAGATTGTGAGCAAGCTTGGTCTCAAACAGCTCAGAATTGCTGAGACTGAAAAATATGCTCATGTTACATTCTTCTTTAACGGCGGCGTTGAAAAGGTGTATGACGGAGAAGACAGAATACTCGTTAATTCTCCCAAAGTAGCAACATATGACATGCAGCCCGAAATGAGCGCCTATGAAGTGACCGACAAATTGCTCGAAGCTATTGACACTGATAAATATGATGTCATTATTCTCAACTATGCAAACTGTGACATGGTAGGTCACACAGGTGACATGAATGCTGCAATCAAAGCTGTGGAAGCAGTTGATGCTTGCATCGGCAAAGTGTATGATAAAATTATGGAAAAAGACGGCGTGATTCTTATCACTGCTGACCATGGCAATGCCGAACAGATGATTGATCCCACTGACAAATCAGTGTTTACTGCTCACTCAACAAATGTTGTGCCCCTTATAGTGGGCGGGTTGGGTGATGTGGAGCTCAAATCAGGAAGACTTGCTGACCTTGCTCCCACTATGCTTAGCATCATGGGGGTAGATATTCCCGATGATATGACAGGCGAAAGCTTGATTGTCGGATAACTAAATCTCATAAAAAAAACAGACCGAAAACGGTCTGTTTTTTTATTTATAAATTAAAATAATCCGGGAATATTAAGTCCGCCAGTGAGTTTGCTCATTTTTGCATTGTTAGCATCATCAACTTTTTTGATGACATCATTCACTGCAGTGATGATAAGATCCTGAAGCATCTCGATATCATCAGGGTCGCAGGCTTCGGGCTGGATAATGATTTCCGAAAGCTCTTTTTTGCCTGTCATCTTAACAGATACAGCACCGCCGCCTGCTGTTGCTTCAAATTCGGTTTGCTCAATTTCTTCCTGAGCTTTGAGCATTTCTTGCTGCATCTTCTGAGCCTGTCTGATCATATTGTTGGCATTACCGCCCATTGCACCCATACCCATGGGGAATCTTTGTTTTGCCATATTAATAGTCCTCCTGTTTTAAAAATTTTCCATTATACGCATCATAAAAATATTTTGAACCGATATCGGTTTCAATCATATAGCATGGTATGGCAGATGAAGTTTTGCTCACAGAGTTTTCGTCATATGAGCTTACATAATAACCATAAACCACTTTTGTGATAGCAGATGCTCCCGAAGGTTGTGCCCTTCCCGCCGCATCAATAAGCACGCCTGTGACATCTGTCATTCTGAGAGAATTATCATCTGCTTTTACATCAAAGGTGTGAGGCGAATACCACCGTCCTCTTATTGATATGGAAGTGGGCGAAAATTCCGCCCTGATGCGGCCATTGAGAATAGGAACATCCGACACATATTCGTCAATATAGCACACAAGTCCCCTATCCGATTTGGAAAAGCTCATCACATAAGAATCGGGGGTGAATCCAAGCTCGTGTAAAACCGAAACAATCTCTGATGCAGCATTGGTTTCGTTGTAGGAATATGTTTTAGTGGTTATAACAGCAGAAAACTCTGCCCCGCTTATCCTTAGCTGATATTTATCGTTATTTTTGAGCTTGTCTTCATAGATATAGTTTGTAACATCAATTATATTTATGTTGTTTATCTTCGAAGGTATAGCATCGTCTTTAAGTGAGATACCATAATTATGATGCAAAATTTCGACTGTTTTATTTATTGTTTCCTCATCGATGGCAGTTACTGAGTCAAACTTTATAACGGTGCCGTTAGTTGAGAATATGAGATACAGATTAATCAATAAAAACAACAAAATCAAAAATGTCTTAATTTTTTTCCAACTCATATTCTACACCTCCGTTTGCACGGGAACGGTTGAAATTTCGCCATTCGAATTTTCAATGAACCACTGAGGATACCACATTGATTTTGCACTGTCAAAGGTGTATGCCATAAAAAGATCAGATATTTTTCCTGTGGAGCTATCGGCTTCAAGCCCATTGATT
>JAFVSB010000148.1 GCA_017503945.1 Clostridia bacterium | reverse complement strand
TACAGGTTTCATCTTGTCGACAGTTTTTGTGACGGCTGCTATTTTGTTTTCAATTTATGAAACAACAAAAAGAAGCCGCATGCTAGATAAAAACAGAAGAAAAAGCAAAACGGGTAAATACTGATTACAAGAAAGGTTGGTAATTATGGCTGTTATAAAATGTGTAAATTGCGAAAACGAAATTCTCGACACAGAAATAGTATGTCCTTATTGCGACTGTCCCGTAAGCACAGATAAAAGCGAATCGTATAAAAAAGACACCTCAGCTCTTGGCGGTGAAACCGTAAAAATTGCCGTGGCCAAGGATTTTATTAAAGAAAAAGAAGCAATTATAGCAGCTTCTCGTGCAAATGAGCAAGCATCCGATGATAAAAAAGAATCGGCAGATGATGCTGCAAATGCCACCATGAAGATATCCAAAGACGATGTCCGTTCAGATACACTGAGGCGCTCGCTGGAAGAGCACAAAAGCAAAAAAAGCAAAGGCAAAAATGACCATAAGCTTGCCATTTTAGCGGTAACAGTGGTGGGTATTTTCGTGGTGATTTATCTTGTGATTGGTGTGTTTCGAAATATTGTGGGCGAGGGGCTTTTCGAAGAAGATAAGGGTAATAAAAAAGCCAAAAAAGAAGTTACTTCGTCTGCCGAGATGAAAGAGCTTGGCTTTGAATTTCACTCTCACACTCTCACTATTCTCGATGAGTCCATACTAATGGAAGATTATGAGGCCAATGACGAAAAGCCGTGGAGAGAATATATAAAAGACACCACCAATCTTACAATTGGTGACGGCGTGGAGACAATCAGTGCCTACGCATTTGATGATATGGCATCTGTGCGCCATGTGACGCTTGCTTCATCAGTGAGCTCCATAGGTAACAGTGCATTCTATGGATGCACAAAGCTTGAAAAAATAGCCCTCGACAGTGAAAAAAGCAAGCTCAAGAGTGTGGGCAATTATGCATTCACTGATTGCAGCTCTCTTAAGAGCGTAACCTTTGGACCTGAGCTCAAGCGCATTGGCGAGGGTACATTCAAAAGTTGTAAAAGCCTTGAAGAGGTTACCATACCGGACTCTGTGACCGAAATTGGTGCTGATGCATTTCTTGGTTGTCACAAGCTTGTGATTGTGTGCAGTGAAGGAAGCTTTGCCCATGAATATGCCACCGAAAACGGCATAAGCGTTGAGCTCATTAAAAGCGATGAACCTACCGAAGATGAGCCCGAAACAAGTGCACCCTCTGATGAAAAGGGTGACGAAAATCAACAGACAAAGCCCTCAGGCACAACATCTGAATCGGGTCAAGGCGAAACCGTCGGCTCTGCTATAGGCTCTGAGCCTTCCCAGCCTGCATCTTCTCAGACTCCTGCACCCACCCCTGAAAAGACCAAAGATGAAAAGCTTGCTGAGCTTATGAGTCAGCTTGCAAAGGCTAAGACGCCTGAGGAAAGTGACAGAATTCTCAAAGAGATTGATGAACTTACAAAATAAGGCAAAGAGAGCTGTAATTTTTTACAGCTCTCTTTTTTGAAAAAACTCTTGACATCCTAAATATGATATGATATAATAATCAAGCTGAAACAAAATGGCCGAGTAGTTCAGCTGGTTAGAATGCCAGCCTGTCACGCTGGAGGTCGAGGGTTCGAGCCCCTTCTCGGTCGTACCAAAAATAACACTCACATATGTGGGTGTTATTTTTGATTAAGCAGTTGCGTTAATATCCGAACCCGTTTTGGGTGCGTGTTTTTATGCAACTGCTTATGCTAAAAAGAGGTGATTTATATGAGTGTCAACAAAGAAATAGAGCGCAAATGGCTCATTGACAAGTCAAAAATTCCATTTGACCTTTCAGCTGCTCAGCCACTC
>JAFVSB010000147.1 GCA_017503945.1 Clostridia bacterium | reverse complement strand
TTAATTCTGCTTGTGACATGTTCGAGTTTTCTCTTAAAAACTTCAAGCGCTCGTTAAAGTTTGCCATTTGATTCACCTTCAATCATTTCACATAAATTTTATATTATTTATTATACACAAAAAGTGAACAAAATTAAATCACTAAAATACACAAAAAGTGAACATTATTTTTGTGCACTTTTTGTGCAAGAGGTTATTGACAATTGTGCACATATGGTGTACAATGACCCTATAAGCACAAATAGTGCTCGATTGTGAGGTGAAAACAGTGTCTACTGGCGAAATTCTTAAAACCTTGAGAGGAACGCGTACTCAAAGCGATATGGCATCAGAACTTGGCATTACAAAATCATCATGGGCGATGTATGAAAAAGATGAGCGTGTCCCGCGTGATGAAGTGAAAATTTTGATAGCTAATTATTTCAAAAAAACAGTACAAGAAATTTTTTTTGCACACCAAGAGCACAAATAGTGCTCTAATATGACAATTAATGGTGAGAGAGGTGGATGGTATTGTGCCGAGGGAAAAACTATCATACAGAGACAATCTGGAAAGGCTTGACGAGTCATTTCCTGGCAGAGAGATGTTGACGGTCACGGATGTATCAAATTTCACAGGTGTATGCAGGCGAGTGGCAAAGAAAATGTTTAGTTTCAATCAAAACAACTATATTTCCAAAGCCACTCTTGCCCGTGAGATGAGTTAGTTTGAAATTATAAATTGTATGAAATTTTATTTATAATTAAGATTTACGAGGTGTAATTATGACGAAAAGTGAAATATTGGAGCTTTGCAAAAAGAATTTTATTGCAGCTGACAGAGAGACTGCGATGAGACTGTCGTACAATGTTAGAACTAAGATTGCTATGCCTGCGCTTGTGGGTGTGAGCAACAAAGCCGTGACCTACATTCAAAGCGAGGACAATGACGGACTGCATGCAAACTTTTATGGCATTGATGGTCTTAATTGTGCTACTGTATCGAGTCATTATGCTGCAGGCGATTATGTGTATGTGAGGGAGCCATACTTCCACAGTGGTAACAATGTTGAATATTGTATAGACAATCCGCGCAGGTGCCGCTTTGAAAAAGACAAGGTTATAAGTGGCAAATACATGAAAAAGTCGTTGGCGCGTACATTTTTTAAAGTGCGGTCAGTAGTTTTGAAGAGACTTCATGACATAACATGTGACGAGCTTCGTGATTTTGGATTCAATGACTTTGACAAGCTTTTCTGCTATTATGATTCGACCCTTAGTGAAAAGCAGTATGAGTACAGTCGTTCGAATTTTAATCCTTACATATTTGTGTATGAGATAGAACGGGTTTTCCCCGAAATTCCCGGAAGTGACTCTACAAAAACAATGCAGTGGTATATTGACAACGGAAAACCTATTCCCGGAAGCGCAGAAGATGTGGCGCTCAGAGCACGAGAACGGGACAGGCTTCATGTAGAGGCAGAAATTATGGAGGCTTCAAAGACTCAGCCGATTTTTGGCCGCCTGCTTGAAATAGCTAAAGAAAAGGAGAGAAAAGCACAATGAATAACTTTGAAAATTTAATGAATATGACATTGCATGACCTTGCAATATTTATTTCCAAGCTTGAAGACAATCCGAATTATTGCGATGAAACTTTTTGCCATTACATGAAAGGCGGTATATGCAGTGCAGCAAAAAGCGGTGTGTACCCTTTGCCGTGCGGACAAGCTGCAGAGAATTGGCTGAGTGCAGATTGTGGTTTGGTGTATTGTCAGTCGGGGCAAGCCCCGAACCTACATATGCAATCTCAAGGGGCACCCCTTGGCAAGTGCATCAGAGCAAAAGAGATGATGGTGCTTGAAAAATATGCACAGTGCAACATGAGTGTGGGTAAAACTGCCAAGGCTTTGTTTTATTCTCCCGGCACAATAAATTACTATTTTGGCGTTATCCGCGAAAAGACCGGCTTGAACCCACGGAATTTTCATGAGCTATGCGAGCTTTTGAAATACGAAGTTGAAGATGTGGAGTGTGAAGAATGAAGTATGTTTTTCCTTTTTGCCTGGTTGGTTTGCATCTGGGTGCTGCTATTTGCTCGATATTGGCAAATGATTTGACAAAAGGCATATATTACCTTTCAGGAGCAGCTTTGAACATCAGCGTTATATTTATGGGGAGTTAATCATGGAAACTATAGAAAAATGTGATATTTGCGGCAGGAAGTATGTGTATGGAAAGGGCGACAAATATTGGCCATGCTGCTCGAGAGATTGTTTTGAAAAGAAGATGGACAAGTATCGGAAAAGGAGTCTTGTTAATCATCGGAGTGCTTTTTCCAAGCAGTGCAGCCATGAAATG
>JAFVSB010000146.1 GCA_017503945.1 Clostridia bacterium | reverse complement strand
TTGAAACAGTGCTCCTTAATGAAGGATACCAGCCAAACTACCAGATTGTTGTTGACAGAGCAAACAACACCGATACCTTTGAGGTTAATGTTGAAATGTCTGCTGAGCAGTTTACAGACAAGGTGAAAGATGTGCTTGCAAAAGAAAAGGCGCTTGCAAATGCAATGAAAACAATGCTTGGTATCAATCCAACAGTGCACCTTGTAGCTCCTAAAAGCATTGCCAGAAGCGAGGGCAAGGCAGTTCGTGTTATCGACAAGCGTAATCTGATTTGAAGGAGGAATTATTAAAATGGCTATAAAACAATTAACCGTATTTGTGCAGAACCAAAAAGGCTCACTCGTTTCAGTAACGGACATTCTTGCTAAAAATAATGTGAATATAAGAGCACTGTCTATTGCAGAAACAGAAGATTTTGGCATACTCAGACTTATTGTGAATGACGAAACAACTGCCCAAAAAGTGCTGGAAGAGCAAGGCTATCTCATCAAAGTGGTTGATGTTGTGGGTGTTAAAATAGGAGACGAACCAGGAAAGCTTACTGCGGCACTTGAAGTGCTTGATAAATCTGATATCAATGTAGAATACCTCTATGCATTTATGACCCGCACACAAAAGCATGCTTATGTTGTTTTGAGAGTTGAAAACAACATTGATGCAGAAGCATCTCTTACAAATGCAGGTTTTCATCTTATAACAAGCAGTGATGTTGACAAACTATAAAAAACATGTGAATAACCAAAAAGCCGCGCAGTTGCGCGGTTTTTGTTTATTTTGATCATTATGATAGTTTTATCTGCCAGCCAAAGCTATCAGCCAGGCGATTGATTTCTTCACCGCTTGCAAGGTGAGAAGTAAATGCGCTTGCACTGCCTGCACACACCGAAAACTTCAGGGCATTTTCAAAATCGCAGCTATGACACAGCGCAGCAATAAAACCTGCAACGGCAGAATCACCCGAGCCCACAGTGCTCACCACCTTGCCTTGGGGTGCTTTAGTGCTATAGACTGTGGAGTCGGAGCACAAAAGAAGAGCACCATCGGCTCCTTTGGACACAAGGACATTTTGCGCACCGCGGTTCTGCAGCGCTTTGGCACAGTCGAGTATGTCAGCATCATCACAAACATGGCAACCGAATATTTCGCCAAGCTCAATGTGATTGGGTTTTATGAGAAACGGATTGTGTTTCAAAGCCAAAGTGAGAGCCTCGCCTGTTGTATCGACAACGGCGCGTATGTTACTGTGGCGCAAAAGCTCCAGAATATCGGCATATATGCTCTTGGGAAGTGTTGGCGGCACCGAGCCTGCCATGACAAGAGTGTCTCCGCTTTTTAGTTTTGCAAGCTTTGAAAAAAGTGTATCAAGCTCTGCTTGTGATATATCAGGCCCGCACGCGTTTATCTCGGTTTCGTTATTTGATTCTATTTTGACATTGATGCGCGTGGCACCGCTTTGTACATGCACAAAATCAAAATTTATGCCCATTGATGCAAGCATAGATTCAAAAAGCTCACCCGTTTTGCCAGCTACAAAGCCGAGAGCAGTGTTCTCAATACCGAGAGAAGCAAGCACCAACGACACATTGATGCCCTTGCCGCCAGGAAACAGTCGCTCGCCCGATGTGCGATTGATACAGCCCGATGAAAAATAAGGCACGCTGACAAAATAGTCAAGCGACGGATTGAGAGTGAGGGTGTATATCATGGTAACATCTCCTTTGATGTATCAAGGCTTTTCTTATTATGCTCTTTTAATCATAAAAAGTCAATATGCGATTGAGATAAAAGCAACATTTATTAAATATTGCTTTTTGGGGTAAAATATGATATAATTCGTACGGTATTTTTAATAACTATGTGGCATAAAGCCGCAGATTGGAGTATATATGAACAATAAACCTGAATTCAAACCGTATATTCCAGCAGACAAAATCACTCCTGAAATCACCTTGACATCACTAATCACAGGCGTTCTTCTTGCTATTATATTTGGCGCAGCGAACGCATATCTCGGACTAAGAGTCGGCATGACTGTGTCGGCATCTATTCCCGCGGCAGTTATTGCTATGGGTGTAATCCGAATATTGATGCGCAGAAATTCCATTTTGGAAAGCAATATCGTGCAAACCATAGGCTCTGCAGGTGAATCAGTTGCGGCAGGCGCCATTTTTACCTTGCCAGCTCTCTTTTTGTGGGCGGCAGAGGGCAAAACAGCAAAACCCGAAATTATTGAAATCACACTGATTGCGCTCATAGGCGGTCTTTTGGGTGTGTTTTTTATGGTTCCTCTCAGAAATGCGCTCATCGTGAAAGAGCATGGAATTCTGCCCTATCCTGAGGGTACTGCTTGTGCTGAGGTGCTTTTGGCGGGTGAAAAGGGCGGCGCAAATGCGTCAACCGTTTTTGCGGGCATGGGCTTTGCGGCTGTGTTCAAATTCATCATCGACGGGCTCAAGCTTGTGGCAGGCGAAGTGTCGGTCAGGGTGAAAGGCTTTGCAGGAGAAATCGGCACTCAAATTTACCCTGCAGTGCTTAGTGTGGGCTATATATGCGGTCCGCGCATCTCATCATATATGTTTGCAGGCGGCGTGCTCAGCTGGCTTGTCATCATCCCTCTCATTGTGCTCTTTGGATCTGATGTTGTGCTCTATCCCGGCACTGAAACAATAGGTGCGATGTATGCGCAAGGCGGCGCAAGCGCAATCTGGAGCTCATATATAAGATACATTGGTGCAGGTGCTCTTGCAGCAGGCGGCATCATAAGCCTTATTAAATCACTGCCTCTTATTGTGAAAACCTTTGGCGGTGCCATGAAAAGCATGACAGGTGCTAAGGCACAATCAACAGGCAGAACATCAACCGACATCAGCATGAAGCTTGTCATTGCGGCAATAGTTGTGCTCACAGTTCTCGTGTGGCTTGTGCCTGCCATTCCCGTGAGCTTTATCGGGGCAGCCATTGTGGTGGTGTTTGGATTTTTCTTTGCTACTGTGTCTTCTCGAATGGTAGGTCTTGTGGGCAGCAGCAACAACCCTGTGTCGGGCATGGCAATTGCCACCCTTCTCATTGCAACTCTTATTCTTAAATTTACCGGAAGCGTAGGCGTGGCAGGAATGTGCAGCGCTATTGCAATTGGTTCTATCATATGCATTGTGTCGGCAATTGCAGGCGACACATCGCAGGACTTAAAGACTGGATATCTGCTTGGTGCTACACCAAAAAGACAACAAATTGGTGAGATTGTGGGCGTGGTGGCTTCATCACTTGCCATTGGCGGCACACTCTATCTGCTCGACTCTGCATGGGGATTTGGCTCCGAAGAGCTCGCTGCTCCTCAGGCTACTTTAATGAAAATGATCATCGAGGGAGTAATGGAAGGAAATCTACCATGGGCTCTTGTGTTTACAGGGGTGTTCATTGCAGTGTTTGTGGAGGTGCTCGGTATTCCTGTGCTCCCTGTGGCAATTGGCGTGTATCTGCCGGTTCAACTCAACGCATGCATCATGGCGGGTGGACTTGTGAGACTTGCTCTTGACAAGCTCAGACGAAATGAAGAAGAAAAGAAAGCAATTGTAAATGACGGCATACTTTTTTGCTCAGGTATGATTGCAGGCGAGGGTCTTGTGGGCATTTTACTTGCACTGCTTGCAGTGTTTGGCATAGGAAATATGCTTGACCTATCAGCATATATTCCGCACAGTGTATTTAACATCGGCTCACTTGTTATGTTTGCACTCATCATTATAAGTTTACTCAAATTCTCTGTATGGAAAAGGCGCGGATAAGATATGAAAAGCCAGAAAAACTATCTTGATAAAATCCCCGAAAAAAATAAAGACATTAAATGGAAAAAAGATGAAAACGGTGTTGTGACTCTTGAGATAAAAAACAAGGGTGTGATGAAGCGAATTACTCAGATTCTCTTTAAAAAGCCAAAGGTTTCATATGTTCATTTTGATGAGACGGGCAGCTTTGTGTGGCCAATCATAGATGGCATAAAAGACATATGGACTATAGGCAAAGAGCTTGAAGAAGAGTTTGGGGAAAAAGCTCACCCACTCTATGAAAGACTAGCAAAATATTTTCAGATTCTTGAAAGCTACGGCTTTATAACACTAAAAGATATGCGTGGTGATGAAAATGAAAACTAAATTTGACATTAGCGGCATGAGCTGCGCCGCATGCAGCGCCAGAGTGGAAAAAGCAGTGTCAGCGCTCGAAGGAGTGGATGTGTGCAGCGTAAATCTGCTCACTAACTCTATGACCACCGAGGGCAGCGCCACCGAGGCACAAATCATAGCCGCGGTGCGAAATGCGGGCTACCAAGCAAAGGTGGCAGGTGCTAAAAAACAAGCTGCAACAGTTGAAAATCCACCTGCTTCAGATTCACTCAAAACCCGCCTTGTTGCATCAGTAATATTTCTGGCAGTGCTCATGTATGTATCTATGGGGCATATGATGTGGGGCTGGCCGCTTCCCGACTTTTTGGCAAGCGATCATGTGGCAATGGGTATGGCTCAGCTTATACTAACAGCCATTGTGATGGTGATAAACCAAAAATTTTTCATAAGCGGATTCAAAGGTCTGGTTCATCGCGCACCAAACATGGACACCCTTGTGGCGCTTGGTGCATCGGCTGCATTTGGCTATAGTGTATTTGCACTGTTTGCCATGAGCAGTGCACGGAACTCAGGCAATGCCGATGCCGTGATGCAATATATGCACGAATTTTACTTTGAATCGGCTGCTATGATTCTCACTCTAATCACTGTGGGCAAAATGCTCGAGCAATATTCAAAAGGAAAGACCACAAATGCGCTCAAATCCCTCATGGAGCTTGCTCCCACAAAGGCAACTGTGATAAGAGACGGCAAGGAAGTGGTGATTGATGCATCGGAGCTTATAGTGGGTGACATATTCACTGTGAAGCCTGGCGAAAGTATAGCCGCCGATGCAATAGTGATAGAAGGCACCAGCGCAGTTGACGAATCGGCACTCACCGGCGAGAGCATACCTGTTGACAAAGAGGCAGGAAGCAAGGTGTCGGCTGCCACCATCAACAAATACGGTCACCTCATATGCAAAGCGACAGCGGTAGGCGAAGAAACCTCACTTGCTGCCATCATCAAAATGGTGAGCGAAGCATCGGGCAGTAAGGCACCAATAGCAAAAATAGCCGACAAGGTGTCGGGAATATTTGTGCCATGTGTGCTCGCTATAGCATTTGTCACCATGTTGGTGTGGCTTTTGGTTGGCAAAACGGCAGGCTTTGCGCTTGCAAGGGGCATTTCGGTGCTCGTGATTAGCTGCCCATGTGCACTCGGACTTGCAACCCCTGTGGCAATAATGGTGGGAAGCGGAGTCGGCGCAAAAAACGGCATTTTGTTTAAAACAGCAGAGAGTCTTGAGCAAACAGGCAAAATAGATGTGTGTGTGTTTGACAAAACAGGCACTGTTACAAACGGAACTCCTGTTGTGACCGATGTGATAAGTTCCGGTGATGCCAATGTGCTTATGCAGGTGGCATATTCTCTTGAAAAGCTCAGCGAGCATCCGCTTTCAAAGGCAATTGTTGAATATGCAAATAAAAATGATATAGAAAGCTTTGAAATCACAGACTTTGAAATAGTGCCCGGAAACGGCTTGTGTGCAAAGCATGGTGATGAAGTCATCAGAGGCGGAAGCGTGGAATATATAAAAAAATATGCGTCCATCGAAACTGGTGATGCGCAAAAGTGCGATGAGCTTGCCGCCATGGGCAAAACTCCTCTTATTTTTGTAAGCGGCACCAAAGTGCTTGGTGTGATAGCAGTGGCTGATTCACTAAAGCCCGACAGCATAGAGGCCATTGAAAGAATAAAAAATATGGGCATCAAAACCATGATGCTCACAGGTGACAACCAAAAGACCGCAAATGCCATTGGCAAAGAGTGCGGTGTTGACGAAATAATAGCAGGAGTGCTGCCCAACGAAAAAGCAGGTGTCATAAACCGCCTTAAAAGCACAGGCGTGGTGGCAATGGTGGGCGACGGCATCAACGATGCCCCTGCCCTCACGGGCGCTGATGTGGGCATTGCGATTGGTGCAGGCACCGATATTGCCATTGACGCCGCCGATGTGGTGGTGACAGGCAGCACAATCAGCGATGTGGCATCGGCAATACTTCTTAGCAAAAAAACCATAACAAACATAAAGCAAAATCTTTTCTGGGCATTTTGCTACAACATCATAGGAATCCCGCTTGCAGCAGGAGTGTGGATACATACTCTTGGTTGGGAGCTGAATCCCATGTTTGGAGCTGCAGCAATGAGCCTGTCGAGCTTTTGTGTGGTGAGCAACGCGCTGAGACTCAATCTGGTGAAACTAAACAAAATTAAAAAGGAGAATACAATGATGGAAAAGACAGTTAAAATTGAAGGTATGATGTGCCCCCACTGCGAGGCAAGAGTGAAAAAAGTGCTCGAAGAAATTGACGGAGTGCAAAATGTGGTAGCAAGCCACGAAGCCAAAACTGCAGTGATTACATCGACAAAGGAAATCGGCGATGATGTGATAAAAGCAATCATCGAAGAGCAAGGCTATAAAGTGATATAACCAAAAGGGACTGTAAAAAATCATGCGATTTATTTACAGTCCTTTTTTTATTATTTTATATTCCAGCCGTGGTTCAAAGGCCCGCTGCCTTTTCCAAGATTCAGACCAGATTTGAGTGCACCGGATATGTATGCTTTGGCACGACATATGGAATCGGCAAGCGAATAGCCCTTTGCAAGGTTTGAAGCAATGGCAGACGAAAGCGTGCAGCCTGTGCCATGCGTGTTTGGGTTGTTTATTTTCTTGCCGCAAAACCACTCACCTTTGCCATCGGCATACAAAAAGTCATTTGCATCGCACAGTGAGTGCCCACCCTTTATAAGCACTGCACAGCCACATTGGCTGAATATGCATTGTGCTGCCGATTCCATATCATCGGCAGTGTGTATGGTCATAGATGCCAAACGCTCTGCTTCGGCAATATTTGGTGTGACAAGGATGGCTAGTGGCAAAAGAGAGGTTATGAGGCGGCCAAGCGCATCTTTGTGCATTAATTCAGAGCCGCTTGTGGCAACCATTACAGGGTCAACTACCACATTTTGGGCATGATGAAGCTTTAGTCTTTGCGCAATTGTGTCAATAAGCTCAGCTGTGGGTATCATGCCTGTTTTTACACTGTGAGGTCTGATGTCTTCAAAAACTGCATCAATCTGCTCTGCTAAAAAACTGGGTGAAACCTCCATAATGCTTCTTACTCCAAGCGTGTTTTGTGCAGTAAGGGCCGTTATGGCACTCATGGCATATACTCCGTTTGCCATCATAGTCTTGATATCTGCCTGAATACCTGCTCCGCCACTCGAATCGGAGCCTGCAATAGTGAGTGATGTATACACTGTAAATTACCTCCTTGTCAGCTTGTGATATGCAGCCTTTAGCTCTTTTGCAGCTGTGGTGACATCATCTGCTTTCATTATTGCCGATACAACGCATATCCCTGCAATATCAATGCCACCAAGCACGCTTATATTATCTTTGTTGAGACCGCCTATAGCATTTACCGGGATGGGCACGGCATTGCAGATTGCTCTGAGAGTATCGGTTGATGTGAGCACAGTTTTGACCTTTGTGGTAGTGGGATAAATTGCCCCCACGCCAAGGTAATTGGCACCTGATGTGTATGCCTCTACAGCCTGCTCAACAGTTTTGGCAGTTGCGCCTATTATTTTGCCGTTACCCATGAGCCTGCGTGCAACACTGACAGGCATATCGCTCTGACCAAGGTGCACCCCATCGGCTCCGACTGCCAGTGCAACATCTGTGCGGTCATCAATAATGAGAGGTATGCCATACTGTCTGCAAAGCTTGAGCACCTCGGAGGCAAGATGGATATAGTCCCTTGTGCTTTTCTCTTTTTCGCGAAGCTGCAAAAGTGTGACTCCCCCTTTGAGGGCAGCTTCTACCCTATGCAAAAATTCCTCCTCCGAAAAATCAGAAGAGTCGGTAATAAAATAAATGCTTGTATCAAATGTTTTCAAGGCAGTGTTCCTCCAGCTTCATATTGATATTGATGCTTTCGTCTGACATAGTGGACAAAGCATCCATAAGATTTACCGCAAAGCTTCCGTTGCCTTTGGCACTGCATGCAAGCTCTCCGCTTATGCCAAGCACAGTGCAGGCACAGGCAGATGCAAAGAGCGCATCTGCCGAGGTCAGATATGCCGCGCAAAGCGCACCAAGCATGCAGCCTGTGCCTGTGATGCGGGCGAGCTGAGGGGTGCCGTTATATGACAATATCAGCTTTGTGCCATCTGTGATAACATCGGTTTTGCCGCTGGCAAGAATTGTGCAATCATAGCGCCGTGCAAGCTTTGCTGCAGTCTCAATCATGGCAGATGGCGCAATTGAAGAGTCGGTATCTACTCCCGAAGAGGTGTAGTCGGGATTGGCAAGCGAGTGTATTTCGGCATAGTTACCCTTTATGAGCGCAGGTTTTGAGCTGTCTATCAGAGCGAGAGCATAATCGCGCCGCAGCCTTGAACATGCCGCCCCCACTATGTCAACCACAAAGGGAATATTTTCTTCTCTTGCAGCGGCAGCAGATATAGCCATAGAGCTAATCCGCGCGTCAGTAATATTGCCAAGATTGAGCAACAGTGAATGGGCAGTGGTGGTTATTTCCCCCACCTCACTTGGGTGCTCCGCCATTATAGGCCTGCCACCCACTGACAAAATCGCATTGGCACACGCAGTTATGGAAATGGGATTGGTGATACAGTGTATGAGTGGATTTTTGCAGACAACTGTGTGTCTTATGTGATTAATTGTGTCTGATTTCATTATTTTTCTTCTTCCTTTGTTGATATTGAAAATATGCAAGAGCAGCAACTACAAACATAGCAAGCAATGACCATGATACATATGACCACACGGGAGATGTCATTTTGAAGATGCCTGTGAGAATCTCCACAACGAGCCAGCAAATTACTCCAAGTGCCGCAATAGACACAGTATCACTTATTACACCGCTATTGTCGGTATAGCTTTTGGATGAGAGCATGGTCTGAAGCTTAGGCAGTATACCTGCTTTAGAGAGCCTGCGCAAAAACACAAACGCAATGCTGCCGCCGATGAGAGTGCCGCAGATAAACGATGGCACATAAAACAGCCAGCTAAGTCCTTCTTTGCCCCAAAATACCGTCATGACAGGATACGAAAGAACTGCGCCTATGATGCCCGTGCCAACAATCTCGCCAAGAACGGCAAAAAGTATCTTGCCCTTGGACATACGGTAAAACACACCAGACAAATATGCACCAAAAATTGCACCCGTGAGAGCAATTGGCGGGATGCCCATTGTAACCATGCGGATTATGCCAATGAGCGTGGCACAAAGGAGTGAATACCACGGACCCAGAAGCACCGAGCATATTATGTTGATAAAATGAGCCATTGGGCACATTCCCTCAAACCTGAGTATGGGCGAAATGACTACACCCAGCGCTGTGAGCATTGAAAGCACTACAAGCTTTAACAGACCTTTTGAATTATTCATTTGTTTTCCTCTTTCCGTAATTAATATAAACTACGAAGTTGAATTACTCCGCACGGTCGGAAATCAATTTTTCCCTCTCACCCCGAAACACGGGTTCCCATCGCTTAGTTACCATATGTCAATCGCTCCCTTGCCACCCCAAAACAAACCTCCTTTCCAAAAACAATAAAAAAACGGATAACCCTGATTAATGGATTATCCGTAATTTAAGCAAACTATGACTTCCTACGGCGGCATTATCCGCATCAGGTTAAAGGGTCGAAGTTTGATTACTTCCTCTCAGCCCGCTAACACAAGCTCCCCTACACAATTCTATATTCAGTTTTTTACATCATACCACAAATTTTTAAAAATTGCAATAGGTACTATATTCTCTGCTCCAGCTCTTTGGAAAGCTCCTCATAGCCAGGTTTGCCAAGAAGAGCAAACATGTTCTTTTTGTAAGCTTCAACACCAGGCTGGTCAAAGGGATTTACTCCGAGCATATAGCCGCTGATGGCACATGCCTTTTCGAAGAAATATACAAGATTACCAAAATAGTATGGTGTGATTTCTGGAATGTTGATGACCATGTTTGGAGCGCCGCCATCGGTGTGAGCAAGGATTGTACCCTGGAAAGCCTTGTTGTTGACGGTGTCAACTGTTTTGCCTGCAAGGAAATTGAGACCGTCTATATTTTCTTCTTCAAAGGGGAATTCCAAATCTTTTTTGGGTTTTTCCACATTGAGAACAGTTTCAAAAAGAATACGAGCACCATCTTGTATATATTGACCCATGGAGTGAAGATCGGTTGAAAAGCTTACAGATGCAGGGAAAATACCCTTTTGGTCTTTGCCTTCACTCTCGCCATAAAGCTGCTTCCACCATTCGGAAAAATAGATGAGGCAGGGTTCATAGTTGACCATGAGCTCGATTGATTTGCCCTTGCATCTGAGAATGTTGCGGATTGCAGCATACATGTAGCATGGGTTTTCATCATACGGCTTGGTATAGGCTTCGCGTGCATCCTTGGCACCTTGCATCATCTGGTCAATATCGATGCCTGCTGCAGCAATGGGAAGCAAACCAACTGCTGTGAGCACCGAAAATCTGCCGCCTACATCATCGGGGATTACGAATGTCTCATAACCCTCGGAGTCAGCAAAGGTCTTGAGAGCACCTCTGGCTTTGTCGGTGGTGGCATATATTCTTTCTTTTGCACCGTCTTTGCCATATTTTTCGATGAGCATTGCACGAAGAATTCTGAAAGCTAAAGCAGGCTCAGTGGTTGTGCCTGATTTGGAAATGATGTTCACGCTGAAATCCTTATCACGCACAAGGTCGATGACATCGGCAAGATAGCTTGAGCTTATGCTATTGCCTGCATATATGATTTTAGGTGTATTCTGACCGGCGTTGAGATTGTAGAAGGTGTCGGTGAGCATTTCTATGGCTGCGCGTGCACCGAGATATGAACCGCCTATGCCCACAACCACCAGAATTTCAGAATCTGCCTGAATCTTGGCAGCAGCCTTTTTGATGCGCTCAAATTCGGCTTTATCATAATTTACAGGAAGATCAAGCCAACCGAGAAAATCATTGCCTGCACCGCTTCCCGAGTGCAAAAGCTCAGCAGCTGACTCCACCTGAGTGCGCATGTTGGCAATTTCTGCCTCAGAAACAAAACCCTGAAGCTTTGATGTGTCTAAACTGATCATAATAATATACCTCCATTATATATTAAAATTTTAATTCTCACTTTTAGGATTACGCTGCATAAGCTCTACAACTGCATCTTTTGGATTTTTGCCCTCATAGAGCACCTCGTAGGCCTTTTGCACTATGGGCATTTCCACTTTGTATTTGCGCGCAAGCTCATATGCTGCCCTGCAAGACTGAACGCCCTCCACGACCATGTGCACCGAATTGAGAGCCTCGTCTAATGTTTTGCCCTCGCCAATCAATATGCCTGCGCGGCGATTGCGCGAATGCATGCTCGTGCAGGTGACAATGAGGTCACCAATGCCGCTTAGCCCCCAGAAGGTTTCAGCTTCGGCCCCCATGGTGGTGCCGAGCCTTGAAATCTCTTTGATGCCTCTTGTCATAAGAGCCGCCTTGGTATTGTCACCAAAACCTATGCCGTCGGTGATACCTGCACAAAGAGCAATGATGTTTTTGAATGCGCCGCCAAGCTCTACACCAAGCACATCGGTGCCTGTGTACACGCGGAAGTTATCACTCATAAACACTGACTGTATGTACTTTGCATATTTGACATCTCCGCATGCGGCAATGTTGGTGGTGGGGATACCGAGTGCCACTTCCTCTGCATGAGATGGTCCTGACATAACTGCAACACGGCAGTTGGGAATTTCGTCTTTCACAACCTCAGAAAGAGTGCACAGTGTGCCATCTTCAATGCCCTTTGATAAAACAACTATCAAAGTGCCGTCATTAACATGAGGTGCCATAGAGCGACAAGTGGAGCGAATTGCCTTTGAAGGAGTGACCAAAACTATGAGATCCTTATCACTAACACAAGAGATATCTGATGTGAAATGAATTGAATCAGGAAGTGCCACGCCAGGCAGAAACTCTTTATTTTCAAGCTCAGAGGCAAGACGGAGGCTCTCATCACTAAGCCATGACCACAAGGTTACCTCGTGCCCTTGCTTATTAAGATGTACAGCTGCAGCAGTGCCCCAACTGCCTGAACCGATAACGGCTATTTTCTCAGACATATTATTTCTCCTGTTACAAAATTTTCTAATGTTATTAAATATATTTTAACACACAAACCAAAAAAACACAAGTATTTGTGGCGCAAATGACTATGTTTTACATTTTGTGACATAAAATCGGCAAAGTGCTCTTGCTGATGAGTAAATATTTAGACACAATACACAAGATTTACAAGATTTTCATTGATTACGAAAGGAATTTATAGTATAATTATATTATGAATTATTGTGCGAGGTTATAGTATGAATTATGATGTTGTGTATTCACATTCGCAAAATGCAGCTGATTTGCACATTGACCAAAAAGAAATACTAAGGTATATGGGGCACAAGGGTGCAGCATGCCCACAAACGCAAATGCTAATTGGCTCGCTTATGGAAAATGTGCGCCAAAATGCTATGCCAAGAGGTGCTTTTGTGCTCAAAAAGCTTGAGCGGGAGCACGAGAATATAAAAATTGGCAGCATGGACATAAAGTCAAAAAACCTTGCCAGAAATCTTGAAGGGTGCGAAGACGTGATTGTTTTTGCAATTACTTGCGGTGCTCAAATAGACAGGCTGATTGACTCAAAATCATCAACTGAGCCATCAAAAGCACTCGCAATATCTGCCATTGCAACAACGCTTTGTGAAGCATATGCCGATAGCTTATGTGGCGAGCTGAAAGCATATTTTGCAAACAAGGGGCTTTATTTGCGCCCGCGCTTTAGCCCGGGGTATGGCGATTTTTTACTTGAATTTCAAAAGGATATTGTAAGCCTGACCGATGCAGCCAAAAGGTGCTCAATTAATCTTACAGACTCTCTGATGCTTGTGCCGTCAAAATCGGTTACGGGCATAATAGGAATAGGAAAAGAAATGACCCACTGCCCGCCATTGGGCTGCGAGGCGTGCGACAAAACAGATTGCAGATACAGGAGATAAAATCATGAATATAATGAATTCACTTGGAAAAAAGCTATTGTTCTTTGATGGAGGCATGGGCACACTTTTGCAAAAAAGAGGCCTGAAAGCAGGTGAACTGCCTGAAACATGGAACATAACTCACAAAGATGTAATAACAGATATTCATCTTGAATATCTCAATAGCGGTGCAAACATACTCAAAACCAACACCTTTGGCGCTACCTTGCTAAAGTTTCCCAAAGAGGGTGAAATTTCACTTGAAGAGGTAATAGCCGCAGCTGTAGAAAACGCCAAAGAAGCTATTGCAAAATGCGATAATGACGATGAACACTACATTGCGCTCGACATCGGCCCTTGCGGCAAGCTTCTCAAGCCTCTTGGCGACCTTGCCTTTGAAGATGCGGTAGAGCTTTTTGCCCAAACCGTTAAAATAGGTGCAAGGTGCGGTGTTGACATCGTGCTCATAGAGACCATGAATGACCTGTATGAGACCAAGGCGGCAGTGCTTGCGGCAAAGGAAAATTGCAACTTGCCTGTGTTTGTGACCAATGCTTATGACACAACTCAAAAGCTCATGACAGGAGCATCACCCGAGGCGGTGTGTGCATGCCTGGAAGGGCTCAGAGTGGATGCCATAGGTCTGAACTGTTCATTTGGGCCGCGCCAGATGCTGCCGGTGGTCGAGAGGTTATGTGCAGTTTCTTCGCTGCCAATCATCGTGAACCCAAACGCGGGGCTGCCCGTGTTTGAAAACGGTGAGACAAAATATGACATAGAAAAAGACGAATTTGCCGATTTGATGAAACAAATTGCCAAGTGCGGAGCGCATGTGCTCGGCGGCTGCTGTGGCACTACTCCCGAATATATCAAAGCCACTGTGCAAAAGCTCAAAGGCTTTGATGTGAAACCAATTGAAGATAAAAACCTCTGTGTCATTTCATCATATACCCATGCAGTTGAATTTGGCAAAAAGCCCGTCATCATTGGCGAGAGAATAAATCCGACAGGGAAAAAAGCCTTTAAAGAAGCGCTGAGAGCGCATGACATTGACTACATATTGAATGTGGGCATAAAGCAGGAAGAAGCAGGAGCTGATGTGCTCGATGTGAATGTGGGACTTCCTGAAATTGACGAGCCTCAGATGATGGCAGACGCCGTGTGCGCACTGCAGGCGGTGACTGATTTGCCGCTTCAGATTGACACCTCCGATGAGGCAGCGATGGAAAAAGCTCTGCGCCTGTATAACGGCAAAGCCATGGTTAACTCGGTAAACGGCAAGATAGAGAGCATGGAAAAGGTGTTTCCTCTGGTACAAAAATATGGCGGACTTGTGGTGGCACTCACGCTTGATGAAAACGGAATACCTCAAACCGCCAACGAAAGAGTGAAGATTGCCGAAAGGATATATGCAAAAGCTGCAGAATATGGCATAGCAAAAAAAGACATTATAGTGGACCCCCTCGCAATGACCATCAGCACAGATTCGCACTCTGCCAGCTGTACGCTCGACGCCCTTGGCGCTATTGCCGACCGCGGCGGTCTCACAAGCCTTGGGGTGTCGAACATATCATTTGGTCTGCCAGCCAGAGAGTTTATTAACTCAACATTTTTCACAATGGCGCTCTCGCGCGGTCTGAGTGCTGCCATCATCAACCCCCACTCTACCGAGATGATGAAAGCCTACAAATCATACCTCGCTGTAGCAGGATATGACGAAAACTGCAGTGAATATATAGCCTTTGCTCAGACAGTTACCACATCGGAGCAGATTAAAGGCGCAGACAACTTAAATGTGCCGGGTGATGACACCTTGAAGAACGCCATAATAAAGGGTCTCAAAGACAGAGCGTTTTCAAAGGCGAAAGAGCTTGCCGCAAGCACCCCACCCCTTGACATCATAAACAACGAAATAGTGCCTGCATTAGACATCGTGGGCAGAGGCTTTGAAGAAAAAACCGTGTTTTTGCCTCAGCTTCTCATAAGTGCCGAAGCGGCAAAGGCAGCATTTGATGCAGTGAAAGAAAAAATAGCGATATCGGGCGGTGAAAAAGTGAAAAAGTGCCCCGTGGTGATAGCCACAGTAAAGGGCGACATTCACGACATAGGCAAAAATATTGTGAAAGCACTGCTTGATAATTACGGCTTTGAAGTGATAGACCTTGGCAAAGATGTGAGCCCTGAGGTTGTGCTCGAAGCTGCCAAAAAATCAAACGCTCCCATAGTGGGCCTCAGTGCTCTGATGACCACAACAGTGCCCGCAATGGCAGAAACTGTGAGGCTCATAAAAAAAGAACTTCCCCACACCAAGGTTGTGGTGGGAGGAGCAGTGCTTACCAAAGAATATGCCGATAGTATGGGAGCAGACAAATATGCCAAAGATGCCATGGAAACCGTGAGATATGCAGAAAGCGTATAAAAATCGCATGCGCGCCACTTTATGCAGAATATTATGCATAAAGTGGCGCGCGTTTTTGTTAAAACACGCGTTTTGTCGGCTTTCCTTTTTGTTGCTTTTGCATAAACATTGCATAATTATGCAAAAAACTATTGCTTTTTAAAAAAGTCGGCTATATAACAATACAATAAAAAATATTGAGAGGATGGTAGATATGAAAAAGATTTTTATTGACGGTTCAAGCGGGACAACAGGTCTGAGAATCAGAGAAAGGTTATCTGCCAGAGATGACATAGAGATAATTGACATTGACCCCGAAAAAAGAAAAGATACAAGCGAAAAAAAGAAGCTTCTGAACTTATGTGACATTGCTTTTTTGTGTCTGCCTGACGATGCAGCAAAAGAGGCAGTCTCTCTGATAGAAAATCCCGATGTGATTGTTTTAGACACATCCACCGCTCACAGAACCGACGAAAACTGGACATATGGGTTTCCCGAACTTGGAAAAGCTCAGTTTGAAAAAGTTAAAAACTCCAAACGAATTGCAGTTCCGGGGTGTCATGCAAGTTGGTTTATTGCTCTTGTGTATCCCCTTGTTGAATCGGGAATTTTGCCAAAAGATGTACTTTTGACCTGTCATTCCCTCACAGGATACAGCGGCGGCGGAAAAAAGATGATTGGCGAATATGAAAACGAAAACCACGAATATACAAAAGCTCCCCGTCAGTACGGCATAGCACAGACTCACAAGCACCTGAAAGAAATGAAAGCTATTTCAGGAATTGAAAACTTTCCCGTTTTTTGCCCAATTGTGAGCAATTTTTACAGTGGTATGCAGCTTACTGTTCCGCTTTTCAAAAATCAGCTTGCAGATGGCTATGGAATTTCTGACATTAAGAATGTGTATAAAGAAAAATATGCGGGTCCAATGGTAAAATACACAGAGGATATCGCCCCAGACGGATTTATAAATACCAATTGTCTCAAAATGAAAGACTCTATGGCAATTGGTGTATTTGGAAATGAAGACAGAATGATTCTTGTTGCAGTGTATGACAATTTAGGTAAAGGTGCATCGGGTGCAGCAATTGAATGCATGAATATATGTATTGATAAAAATATTACCGAAGGTCTTGAGATTTAAGAAAGGATAGTAACAACATGAAGTTTATAGACGGCGGCGTTTGCGCCGCAAAAGGATTTAAAGCAAACGGAGTTCATTGCGGCATACGCAAAAACCGCACCAAAAAAGATCTGGCCCTTATCGTGAGCGAAGTTAAAGCTTCGGC
>JAFVSB010000145.1 GCA_017503945.1 Clostridia bacterium | reverse complement strand
CGCAATCTTCTCTACACAGGTGTCACAAGAGCCAAAAATCTTGTTGTTCTTGTGGGCAGCAAGCTCATATTGCAGCACATGGTCGATAATAATCGCGAAGACAAACGCTATTCGGGTTTGATGGAGAAGCTTTCCAATGAAAAAATCAACTGATTATAACATTCAATATGAATTTAACACATCTTTCAGCGAAGTTTTATCTGATATTTTCTGGCCAAAGAAATGCATAATTTGCGCCTGCCGTTCTCCTCTTGGCAGAAAAGAGGCACTGTGCGATGATTGCATCGGTGCCATCAGAAGGCATAGCATGAATTTTGTAGAGCCCGACCGCCATTTTGAAGAAGCAATTGCCGCCCTTCCGTACACAGGCACCATTCGTGATGCAATGATTCGCTATAAGTTCCGCGGTTTTGAATATTTAAAGCACACCTTTGCTGCCGCCATTGCCATCTGCATTGAGAAGCACTCATTTGATGATGAATATGACATCATATGCCCGGTACCAATTCATTATCTCAGACACAGAGACTACAATCAGTCTGCTCTCATTGCCGAGGAGCTTGCCAAAGGCTCCGGCTTCACATTAATTCCTGACTTGCTCATCAAAACCAAAAACCTTATCCCCCTAAGCACCATGGGCTATGCCATGAGGCAGGCTTCGGTGGAGGGTGCCATTGATTTTAATTTAAACTATGATATCATCGGCAAAAATGTTTTATTGGTCGATGACATTTACACCACCGGCTCTACTGCCGATGAATGCTGCAAAATTCTCGCAATGCACGGCGCATCCAAAGTCACGGTACTTGCGGCCTGCTTTGCTGACATGAAAGGAGACGATTATCATGCCGATGCAGATAACATCACTGTCTAAAAGCTTTGGCGTTGACCTTATTTTAGAAAACATATCCATGAACATTGCCGACAACGAAAAGGTCGGTCTCATAGGAGCAAACGGCGCAGGCAAAACCACTCTTTTGCGCATCATTTCAGGCGAGCTTTCCTATGACAGCGGCAGCATATTCACTCCCAAGGATGCCGAGATAGGCTTTCTTAAGCAAAATGCAGTAGATGACACCACCAACACCATGTGGGAAGATGTCATGAGTATTTTTTCGGATGTCACATCTTTGGAACACGAGATGCGAGCTCTTGAAAATAAAATGGCAGACCACAGCCTTTCCGAGAGTGAGCGCGCCGATGTTATGAATTCATATTCGCGCGTGAGCGCAGCCTTTGAAGCCAAGGGTGGCTTTGATATCAACACCAAAATCAAAACTGTGCTAAGCGGCATGGGCTTTGATGGGTTCGATGTCAAAAACAAACGCGTAAACACCTTAAGCGGCGGCGAAAAAACCAAATTTGCCTTTGCCAAGCTGCTGCTTCGCAGCCCGGCTGTTCTTCTTTTAGACGAACCCACCAACCACCTTGATTTTCGCACCATGCAGTGGCTCGAAGGCTACCTCAAATCCTACAAAGGCATGATTATAGCAGTATCGCATGACCGCTATTTTCTCGATAGCCTCTGTGACACCATCTATGAAATTGAAAGAAACAAATGCACCCGCTATGCGGGCAACTATTCATCATATCTTGATGCAAAAGAAAAAAATTACGAAATCGAGCTAAAGCATTACGAAGCTCAGCAGGAAGAGATAAAGAAGCTCGAAGATTATGTTGCGCGCAACAAAGCGCGTGCTTCCACTGCCAAAATGGCAAAGAGCAAGCAAAAGGCAATAGATCGCATCGAGGTTATCGAAAAACCGATGCTTATGAACAAGACCTGCCGATTCAAATTTGAGCTTGAGTATCCGTCATACAAAGATGTTCTGCTTTGTGAAGATATGCAGCTGAATGTAAATGCGGGCGGAATTTTGCGCACCATTGCCACAGGCATCAACATCGATATCAAGCGAGGCGAAAAGGTTGCCATAATAGGGGCAAACGGCGTGGGCAAATCCACCCTTTTAAAAACCCTCATTGGCATCAACACAACCCATGGCGGCAGCTTTGAATTTGGCAGAAATGTCGAGACCAACTACTATGACCAGGAACAAAAGCTTTTGCACGAAAAGAGCACAGTTCTTGATGAGGTGTGGAATCGTTTTCCGCGCATGGATGAATCAGAGGTCAGAACCCTCCTGGGCACAGTGCTTTTTACTGATGAAGATGTATATAAAGAGGTTTCCCGCCTAAGCGGCGGCGAAAGAGCCAGACTCATGATGCTCATAATCATGCTTGAAAGGGCCAACACTCTTCTTTTAGACGAGCCCACCAACCACCTTGACTTATCATCCAAAGAAGCACTGGACGCTGCAGG
>JAFVSB010000144.1 GCA_017503945.1 Clostridia bacterium | reverse complement strand
TTGTGTGGCATTATATATAAATCAAAAACATGTGTCTTATAGCTTCGATATAGATGAAAGAGGCAATTTTGTGCAGCGTATTGCCGATGCAAAAGAGAATATTATCCTCACAGACATGAGCCGTGAATTTGACGGCATATGCAATGATGAGGGTGATATGCATTTTGTGCTGCAATCGGCCAAAGGTGAGCTTGTGTATTTAAAATGCGAAAGCGGCACATGGAAAAAGTATAACATTTTTAAAAACAAAGACGGTGTGTGCAAAATCTCAGGGATTATGCTCACATATAATGCAAGCACGATGTGTGCATTCTATACTCTGGAGCATGGCGGAAAACTTTTGCTTGCAAAGCATGTGTTTTCGCCCGACAACCTGTTTGCTACTCCTGAAATAGCCGACACCATCGACAGGCACCGTGAATATTGCATATGCACAGATGCAGCGCACAGCACCCATCTTTTGTATCGTGACAGCGGCGGCAGATGCAAAGAGATTGTGTATGACTCACACTTTGTAAGAAGGCAGGAATATCGTAGGCGATCGGGCGCTGATGTGTACGGGATGTGCACAGTGTGCGACGGACAGACGCTGCACTATGTGTATGTGGCAGTGCACAAAAGCTACACTGCCCTCATGTATGCTTCGGGTGATCAATCAAACGAAAAAATAATCACCTTTGGCATTTCCCGAAAAACCAAAGCCGCAATGAGCATAAATGGCAATGAAATAACAGTGTCATGGTCGGAAAGAGGCATTATGATGCGCTCTGCAAGCCATGACGGAGGCGAGAGCTTTGAAAAACCACGCTCCCTGGGCAAAGGTCTGCTGCTTGAGAGGGTGCGTGAATCAGGAGTAAAACCGGGAATGCTGCAAAGCAATTATGCAATAGAGCAAAGCCATGCCAAAAAAAATCGCCCATCAGGCAGCTTAAACGAAAGGAACATGTATATGCCCAAATATGATCATACAGCACAAAGCTCAGCAAGCGATTTTGCTGACATAAGCAAAAAGGAATTTATCTTTAAGCTTTCGCAAATTGAAGCCGAAGTATCACAGATAGGCAACAAGCTAAACAAAATATGCGACTTTCTCGGCACTCTTACTCAATTTAAGCAAAATATTTCTGCGCAAAAAACAGACTCCGATGCCGAAAAATTTGACACCCTTGCAGATGTGGGTGAAAAAAACGAAGAAAACATCAAGCTTTTTGAAAGCATGAACATAGACGATGTAATGCCCAAGCAAAGCGAATATATTGGAGAGGTGAGCACACAATGAACACAAATAAATCATGCAGTCTGCTTCATCCATACATACGGGTGATTAACGCTTCGGGCTGCAACAGGCTCGATTTCTACATGTATAACACTATGATTGCAGCAGCCATGGAGTATGGCAGAGCAGGCAAATACATAAAATGCGAAAGAGGCCTTGCAACATTCAGAGTTCAAAGCGAAGACCAGAAGCAATGTGCCAATCTTGCGCTGAGGCTTGAAACGGGCAAGGTGTTTACTATTTGCGCTGTGGGAAGACAAGAGCAGATGCGCCTGTTTGCAATAGCTGAGCCAACACAGAGGGAAAATCTTGAATATGGACATCTTAGAATTTGCAATCTGTGGCCGGAGGGCGAAAAAATCAATGTGAGCACCAAGGGCGCATGCTTTGTGGGGGGGCTTAAGTTTAGTGATGTGACAAGATATATTGAAATGCAACCCGGAAATTACGCTGTGTCGATTCATGATGCAAATGAAAACAGGCTGCTCCTTGAATGTGGGGAGCAAAGTGTGAGACCGGGCAAATTCAATTCGCTCTATATATTACCGCCCCAAAATGAAAATGATGCTCCAACGGCGATGTATACCGTTGATGCGGCAAGTTATGAAGGATTTTATTTGTAAACGACCCATGGCTCTTTAATCTGATTGATTAATGAGCCATTTTTGTTATAGATTATTCAGCTAATTCTCTGCCCATAAGTACTCCCATCACAGAGGCCATCATGAGACCTCTCGTCCAGCCGCTTGAATCTCCAAGGCAGTGAAGGCCCTTCACATTGGTGCGGAGGTGTTCATCCATCTTGATGCGGTTGGAATAGAATTTGAGCTCGGGAGAATAGAGCAAAGTTTCATATGAAGCAAATCCGGGAACAACATGGTCCATTGCTTTGATAAAATTGATTATGTTTATCATTGATCTGTATGGCATTGCAGAGGTGATGTCACCTGCCACAGCATCGGGAAGAGTGGGCTTTATATTTGACTCAGAAAGCTCGCTCTGCCAGGTGCGTTTGCCATCGAGAATATCACCGAAGCGCTGCACTAAAATTTTGCCTGCACCGAGCATATTGGTGAGCTCGCCAATCTTTTGAGCATAGGCAATGGGTTCGTTGAACGGCTCGCTGAAATTGTGGGAACACAGTATGGCAAGGTTGGTGTTTTCGGATTTGAGCTCTTTATAGGAATGGCCGTTTACCACAGCAAGGTCGTTGTCATAGTTTTCCTGGCTTACAAATCCTCCCGGATTCTGACAGAAGGTGCGCACCTTATTTTTGAAAGGTGCAGGATAACCTATGAGCTTTGATTCATAGAGCACTTCGTTTACCTTTTCCATGATTTCACTGCGCACTTCCACACGCACGCCAATATCTACGGTACCGGGTTGATGGGCAATGCTGTGTTCGGCGCATATTTTTTCAAGCCAATCGGCGCCTCTGCGGCCGGTGGCAATGACGCTGGTGTCGGCATAGATTTGTTTGGTTTCGCCTTCCTTTTCGATTATGACGCCTTTGCACTCACCATCTTGAAGGATTATATCCTTGCATTCATATCCAAAGAGCAGTTCAACACCATTGGCAAGAAGATATTTTTGTATTCCATAATATAGCTGTTGCGCTTTTTCGGTGCCCAGATGGCGAATGGGGCAATCCACAAGCTTAAGACCTGCCCTGATGGCACGGCTGCGGATTTTGCGGACTTCTTCGGTGTTGCCAATGCCTTCAATGTGCTCATCGGCACCAAATTCGAGGTATATCTTGTCGGTATAATCAATGAGCTGCTGCGCCTTTTCGGCGCCTATGAGCTGCGGCAAATCACCGCCGACTTCATATGATAGCGAAAGCTTACCATCAGAAAAAGCACCTGCGCCAGAAAAGCCTGTGGTGATGTGACAATATGGTTTACACGAAACACAAGAGCGTGTTTTGGTTTTGGGGCAGCTTCTTTTTTCGATGGGTGCACCCTTTTCTACAATGAGAATGCTTTTGCCTGAGCCTTTGCGAATCATTTCAAGTGCAGTAAATATGCCTGCGGGCCCTGCTCCTACAATTACTACATCTTTTTTCATATCACAAAACCTACCTTACATAATATTTAAATACGGGTATGTTGGCCTCTGAATGCATAATGGTGAGCCCAGCAAATTTTTGAGTGAGAATTGAGCTGATGAGCTCAATGGCAATGTGCTCCGTTTCATAATGGCCTGCATCGATAACTGCCATGCCCGATTCATAGGCGTCGCGGGCGGGATTGTATTTGACATCACCTGTGATGAAAAGATCAACCCCCATGTCAATGCAAAGGTTCATTTCGCCTGCACCGCCGCCGCAATTTACGGCGACCTTTTTCACCATTCGGTTTTCATCGCCCACATAGCGTACACCTTTTATGCCAAGAGCAGAGCAGCACAATGAAAGCATATCAGCAACAGTGGTACCGTCACTTACCTCTCCCACTCTGCCATAGCCATGATACACTCCCTCCCAATCGCTCACTATTTCGATAACCGAAGTGTTTGTTATGCCGAGCTTAGCTGCAAGATAATCATTGAGCCCGCCCTGCACACAATCAAGATTGGTGTGGGCAGCTATCATGGCAATGTCATTTTGCACAAGCAGCATGAGCGCTCTTTGCTGTGGGTCGGAATCGGTGATGCGGCCTATTGGATGAAACATCATGGGGTGATGTGCCACAATAAGGTCGGCACCTTTGCCAATTGCCTCGCGTACCACATGCTCATCAACATCCAAAGTGACGAGCACCTTTTGCACCTGTTTTGAAGCGCGCCCCACAAGATGGCCCACATTGTCGCCATCAAAGCTCAAAGACTCAGGGCACACTTGGTTAATATATTGTGCTATATCTGAAACTGTGATCATTTTGTCAGCTCCTTTTTGCATGATTGGTATATTGCAAGCTCATGAGAAAATTTTTCTATGGCTTCAGCATCAGGGCAGGCGGAACGGGAGTGACCTTCGATGATGCCTTGGCATACTCTGATTTTGTAGTCAAGATAGTCACCAATGGTGTCTGTGCTGTTGGCAGCAAGATTTGCACCAATGTATATGAGCTCATCGGTGGGCTGAGCCTCACCCTTTCGCACTGCCATGATATTATAATATTTATTATCTTCGCGCACCACATATTCATCACACACGCGGTAGCCGTTTGCAAAAAGAAAGCTTCGCAGCTCAATGGGAGCAATCATTGGCTGCAAAAGCAAAAGGGTGTTGTCATCTATTGCGTGTGCTCCGTTTTTAATGATATCACAAATAAGCGGACCGCCCATACCTGCTATGACTATGACATCGGCCTCGCCGCTTTTAAGCTGTGCCAAGCCGTCGGAGAGTCTGAACTGTGCCTGATGCATATATCCATGCTTCACAAAATTATCCTTTGCTCTTTTTAGGGGCATGGGGTTAATGTCCATGGCTATGGCATGGCTTGCAATGCCACGGTCAATGCACACCAGCGGTATGTAGCCATGATCTGTGCCCACATCTGCAATGGTGTGACATTTTGGCACAAGTGATGCAATTTTCAAAAGGCGTGGGCTAAGCTGCATGTTATCCTCCAAAAAAATAATATCAATATGCGGTTATATTGTAACATATAAATGATTTATAGTCAAAATAAATTTTATTGTCATTTATTGTTATATAGATTATTGTTTAGCAAATAATGCACTTCGCAGGTTTGGGTATACTTTTTCCGCTTCGGCTTCGAAACAGCAAGCAGAGCTTGCCGTTTCTGCAGAGCCGCTGCAAAAGCACACCCAAACCTTGCAACATGCGAACCTGGCGCAAAAGCTCTTGGATGTTCTTGGAGAAAACCTCTGCAGGCGAAGCCGAAGCCAGTTTTCGAAAAGAATGTCCAAGAGCTTTTGGTAGGCAGTATGCAAATAAACAATAATTTATCTTTCAATTAAAACCCGAGTTCAGATTATTCTATGCCATTGAAAGCAACACAGGAATAAACACTGCAAGCAAAACAAGCCCCACCAGCAAAGATACCGAGAGCTTTTTCTTGGGCGCACCCGCTGACGCTGCCACAAGACCTGTTCGCCGCAGTGTGTCCACAACAGGGCGATACACAAGCAAAATGAGACCTGAATTGATAAAGCCTTTTACAAGGTTAAACGGCAAAAACACTGTGGGAAGCATCGAAACCACCACAGAGCGCGGAATCTCCATATAGATGGGTGTGATATAATAATTCCACAAAAGCATAAGCGCAGTGAGCACCAAGGTGGCAACAACAAGCCCCCCTACTGCCCAG
>JAFVSB010000143.1 GCA_017503945.1 Clostridia bacterium | reverse complement strand
TTGGTAGCCAATGAAGAGCTGAGAGCATATTACATAAATTATTTAAAAGCAGTCATGGACATCTCCAAAACCTACCAGCACAAGCTACTCGAAGGCGCTCGCATAGCATACAGCGGAGTAGAGGGGGCCTTTGCCTATATTGCAGCCAAGCGCATCTTTCCTGATGGAATCATGCAGTCATATGCAAGCTTTGAAGAGGCATATGCTTCTGTGGAGAACGGCGAGTGCGATTGTGTGGTGCTGCCCATTGAAAATAGCTACGCTGGTGAGGTGGCACAGGTCACCGATATCATGTTTGCGGGTTCGCTTTTTGTATGCGGCATTTACGATTTGCCCATCACTCACAACCTCCTTGGCACTCCCGACTCTGTCATAGACGATGTCACCACAGTGGTGAGCCATCCTCAGGCACTTAGTCAGTGCAGTGACTACATCAAATCCAAGGGTTATGGCACCATTCAATCTTCCAACACCGCCATGGCGGCACAGCGTGTGGCGGAATCTGGTGACAAATCAATTGCCGCCATTGCAAGCCGGGAAACGGCAAAGCTGTATAACCTCAAGGTCTTAGACCATCACATCAACTCAAGCAACACCAACACAACCCGTTTTGCAGTCTTTTCAAGAGTTGAAAATAAAAATATCAAAGCAGATGATAGCAATTTCATTTTGCTCTTTACAGTAAATAACGAAGCGGGAGCACTTGCCAAAGCCATCAGCATCATTGGCCGCCACGGCTTTAATATGAAGGCTCTTCGCAGCCGCCCCATCAAAGACACCAACTGGCAATATTATTTTTATGTTGAAGCAGAAGGCGATATTTCGAGCATCAACGCAACCGCTATGCTTGATGAATTATCGTCATATTGCGACAAAGTTAAGATAGTGGGCAGATATTCAAACGAAACAATATTAAGTGACGGGGAGGAATAAAACATGGTCATTCACATGAACCTTGGTCAAAACAGCTATGACATAATTGTTGAGCGCGCAGTGCTTGCAAAGGCTTGCAACCATCTTAACCTCTCGCGCAAAGTGCTCGTGGTCACAGATGACGGAGTACCGCCCCAATATGCGCAGTCCGTAGCAGAGCAAAGCTCATTTGCACACATTGTCACAGTAATGCAAGGCGAGAAGAGCAAAAGCATAGAGGTTTATGAGCAGCTTCTCAAAACCATGCTTTCACTCGGATTTGGCAGAGGCGACTGCGTTGTGGCAGTAGGTGGCGGCGTGGTTGGCGATCTGGCAGGTTTTGTAGCATCATCATACATGCGCGGAGTTGATTTTTATAATATTCCCACCACTGTTTTATCTCAGATTGATTCTTCAATAGGCGGCAAGGTCGCCGTAAATCTTGGAGGCATCAAAAACATAGTTGGTGCTTTCTATCAGCCCAAAAAGGTGCTCATAGACCCCGATGTGCTTTCCACACTTCCCCCAAGGCAAATATCAAACGGACTTAGCGAAGCTGTCAAAATGGCTCTGACATCAGACGCTCAACTCTTTGAACTGTTTGAAAATTGTGATGCCTTAGCAAATATCGAAAAGATTATCATAAGCTCGCTGAACATCAAAAAGAATGTGGTCGAGCAAGATGAAAAAGAAACAGGGCTCCGCAAGATTTTAAATTTTGGTCACTCTATAGGTCATGGCATCGAAAGCCAGCTTTCTTCTTTGTATCATGGCGAATGTGTAGCACTTGGCATGATTCCCATGTGCCCGCCCGATGTAAGGGTTAGGCTGCTTAGGGTTTTATCTAAGTTGTCTTTGCCCACGGCTGCTGCCTTTGATGCCGACAAAGTGCTCGAGGCTATGACTCATGATAAAAAGATTAGCCAAGGCAGGCTTAGTGCAATTTTAGTAGAAAATATAGGCAGCTATGTGATGAAAGATATACCGTGCGAAAGTCTGAAATCAGACCTCGCTATCATCAGTGAAAGGAGAGCCTGATATGAAGAATTCATTTGGAAACAGTGTATCAGTCACACTGTTTGGTGAAAGCCACGGAGCACAAATCGGCGTAGTGATTGATGGTCTTGCACCCGGCATAGAGGTTGACCATGATTTTATTTCTTCTCAGTTATCGCTCAGGCGTCCTCATGGAAGAATCTCTACAGCGCGTCGTGAGGCTGATGAATATAGCATAGTAAGCGGAGTGTTTGACGGCAAGACAACTGGTACTCCAGTGTGCATTTTGATTCCAAATTGTGACGCAAGGAGCAATGATTATGCATCAAATCGTTCACTTGCCAGACCGGGTCATGCAGACTATAGCGCCAATTGCAAATATCACGGCTTTGAGGATTACAGAGGAGGCGGTCATTTCAGCGGACGCATCACTGCTCCCATTGTGGCTGCAGGCGCCATTGCATTAGGCGCTCTTGCCAAAAAAGGCATCCGCATTGGCACCCACATCAAAAAATGCGCAGGCATTTGTGACCGAAGCTTTGACAATATAAATGATGACATAGCTACGCTTTCTTGCATGGATTTTGCAGTGCTCGATTCTGATGCTGCAAATAAAATGAGCGAGGCAATCCTTGTTGCTGCGGCCGAAGGCGACAGCGTTGGCGGTGTGCTTGAAACTGCAATCATAGGTGTTGATGCAGGAGTAGGGGAGCCATGGTTTGATTCTGTGGAGAGTCAGCTTGCGCATATTCTTTTTTCCATTCCGGGTATCAAAGGCGTGGAGTTTGGTCTGGGCTTTGATTTTGCCGATAAAAAGGGCAGCGAAGCAAACGATTCCTTTTGCATGTCAAACGGCAAAATTGTCACTGTCACAAATAATAACGGCGGTATAAACGGCGGCATCACCAACGGCATGCCTGTTGTTTTTTCATGTGTAGTAAAACCCACCCCGTCTATATATAAAACACAGGCCACAGTTGATTTCATAAATGGCGTCGATGCTCAGCTTAGCCTCAATGGACGGCATGACCCCGCCATAATACACCGAGCAAGAGTTGTTGTGGATAGCGTGAGCGCACTGGTGCTATGTGATATGCTGGCAATGCGCTATGGCACAGATTGGTTGAGAGGATGACACAATAAATGCAATATGGTCTTATAGGCAGAAAGCTTGGCCACAGCTTTTCAAAAGAAATTCACGAAAAAATTGAAAATTACACATACTCACTCAAAGAGCTTGAACCCCAAGAACTTGATGATTTTATGACGCAAAGAGATTTCAAGGCCATCAATGTGACTATTCCCTACAAAGAAGCGGTCATTCCTTATCTTGACAATATAAGCGCCTTTGCCAAAAATATTGGTGCGGTCAACACCATAGTTAACCGTGACGGCAAGCTCTATGGCTACAACACCGACTGCCTCGGTCTTAAAGCACTGATAGCCAGATCAGGCATTGAGCTTCGTGATTCCAAGGTGCTTATTTTGGGCACAGGTGGCACGAGCAAAACTGCCGCTGCAGTAGCATATGACGAGGGCGCTTCAATTGTTATCAGGGTGAGCCGAAGCAAAAAAGATGGGTGCGTCACCTATGACGAAATGTATGCTGATCACAGCGATGCTGATGTTATCATCAACACCACCCCTTGCGGCATGTATCCCGATTGCCAATCGTCTCCTGCCGAGGTTGAGCGTTTTTCTGGCTTGAAAGGCGTCATTGATGTAATATACAATCCTCTTCGCACTTCGCTTGTATCCTCTGCACTTGCCAAGGGTATCAAGGCATCAGGCGGATTATACATGCTTGTGGCTCAGGCTGTATTTGCAGCCGAGAAGTTCACAGGCAAGGTGTATGACAAAAAGATAACTGATGACATATATGATGAGCTTGAGGCAAACAAGGAAAATATAGTGCTCACAGGCATGCCTGCAAGCGGCAAATCCACAGTGGGCACTCGGCTTGCTCTGCTCACAGGGCGCAGGTTTATCGATACTGATGATATGATAGTGAAGGCACACAACATGGAAATACCCGACATTTTCTCCTCCTATGGTGAAGATGTGTTTCGCAGCTGGGAGGCTGAATGTGTAAAAGAAGCTTCCCAATACAGCGGCTGCATCATTGCCACGGGCGGCGGGGTAGTTTTAAGACCTGAAAATGTGTCGGCGCTTGGTCAAACCGGCAGAATATATTTTCTTGACCGCCCACTTGGCGAGCTTGTTCCCACATCCGACAGACCTCTTGCCCAAGATGCAGAGGCAATAAGAAAGCGTTATGAAGAAAGATATTCCATATACACATCAACTGCCGATGAAATTGTAGCAGTTGACTCTAATCCCGAAATAATAGCCAGAAGGATATTGGCATCTCACACGAAAGGAGGCAAAAGCAGCATATGAG
>JAFVSB010000142.1 GCA_017503945.1 Clostridia bacterium | reverse complement strand
TTCGATTTCTTTGGGGATTATGTACTCAAACTGACCCTCGTTAACATATCGCTGAGACTTCACGCTGTATGATGCAATGCGATGACGAGTAAGCTGTGCAAGAAGGCTCCTCGACACGCCCTCGATGCCAAAGGTGAAGATTATGTGCTCAATGGGGCTTTCATGCCCAAGACTCATAAGACGGTCGATAAAGCTCACTGTCTTTTCATGGTCAAGACCGCTTAATATGCCGTCGATTTCCGATGATGAATAGCACAGCTTAGCTGCTGCAGCCACTATTTTTTCACAATCGGGATTATATTGAAGAAGTTCTACATTCATAATCTCATTATCCTTTCTGTTGGGGGAACTTTCTGCCCTTTAAAAGCACCTTGAGGCCAAAGCGAGGCAAATCGAGCATGCGCACAAATCGCGACGGCTGCTTCATAAGGCGATAGAGCCATTCGATGCCGTGTTTGGTATAAAAGTGAGGTGCACGCTTCACAGTGCCTGCAAACACATCGAGGCTTCCGCCTATGCCCATGCACACCTTGGCGCCAAGCTCTGATTTGTGAGCACTAATCCACCTCTCCTGCTTGGGTGCACCCAAACACACAAACAGAAGGTCGGGCTTGGCCCTCTTGATATCATCTATAATTGCTTTTTCTTTTGCATCATCAAAATATCCGTCACTCTTACCCACAACTTTGACGCCCGCATAGCGGCGCTCGATGTTGGCAGCGGCAAGCTCTGCCACTCCGGGCTTTGAGCCAAAAAGATAAAGCGAGCCCCCAAGCTTTGCAAGCTTTTCGAGAGTGCGGCACGCAATGTCATAGCCAGCAGCGCGCTCTGAAATGGGATTTTTCACAATTTTGGAAGCATAAACCACGCCTATGCCGTCGGCAGTGAGCAAATCGGAAGAGTTGAGAAGTGAGCAAAACTCAGGGTCACGGTATGCCGCCATGATAATTTCCGAATTGGGAGTGAACACACTTTTAGCTCCCTCTGAGGCGCTGATATATTCTATTATCTTATCAGACGCCTGCTCAACATTCACCTTGTGAACCATAACGCCCAAAATATTGACTTTGTCAGACATAGCATTACCTCCAATATTTTCAGCTGTGGGAATTTTATTTGAAATCAAGCTTGATTGTTTTCATTTGGCTAATATTATACACTAAACCACTGCCTGTGTCAATTGCCTGAAAAGCTCAAGATACTCCCTCTTTACCTCGTCGAAAGGTCTGAAGCCAAAGTCGGGGTTTGTTTTAAGGGTGCTCTTATTGCCAAGCTCGATGTGCATATGAGCATAAAACTCATGATACAAAAGATCTTTGTCAATTTGGTACACAAGCTGTTTTTCTTCATCGCTCAGAGCACCGATGTATTTTTGGTATATCATATTGATGAGCTTGTCCTCATAGGCTCTATAGTCTGCAAGCTTTGATTTTACGGGAGTGGTCACATCAGACATGTATGCCTCGGCACCATCATGCAAAAGACAGGCAAGCGAAAGCTTGCTGCCAAGGCCTCGCGCCAATGCCTCGCGGGCACACTCAATGGAGTGCTGCGCTACCGAATGAAACTCGGGAAAATGCCCGTTGGCTCTTGCAATCATTGAAAGAGCGTGGGCGATGTCAGCAATGTCGATGTCTTCAATGCGGGGTGAAAGAGGGTAAAATCTCTTTTTGGAAACTGTGTATATATAGTCTGCCATGTGCTAATACCCCAAAATCTCAAGACGCATCGTAACCCCAAGCTGGAAAAATGCAGCAAGTGTTTTTGAAATATAGTCATTGGCACCAGGCATCTTGAAATAGTCTTTTAGTTGAACCACCCATTTTTCATACATTTCGATAATGAAATTCTGAAAATCCTTTTTGTCATCATCGCTTTTCATTTCAATGAGCTCAAACACATTGTTCCACACTCCGCCATCATATATCTCATCATATTTCATAGCCATAAGGCGGTCATCACCATCGGCCCATGCATCGGCCATTGCAAGACCTGTGCACAAGCAGTTTACACACAAGCCAAGATAATATCCCACCATATTGCCCTTGAAGGTGGCATAAAACTCGGCATCGGCAAGCCACTCGAGGCTAGATTGGAAACCCTTGTCTAAAAGCTCCTCTACCATGATGGCATCTTTTCCGGTGTAGCCTTTTATCTTGGCTGCCTTGTGGATTTCTATGAGTATGGTCTTAAAAAGTTCTCTGCTAGTTTTCATTTTATTCATATCCTATATATATTTAGTATCTTTAATAGACAAATCAGCGGGTTTGTAATCGTTGAGATAAGAAAGAAGCTCTCTTTCATCTGATATCACTTCAAAAAGGCCCAAAGAAACA
>JAFVSB010000141.1 GCA_017503945.1 Clostridia bacterium | reverse complement strand
TTTTTTATGAGCATGTGATGAATCATTATTTTTTTGATAGCACCCTCGAGATCTCTGATGTTGGTTTTTATTCTTTTGGCTATAAATTCATACACTTCATCGGGAATTTCTATTTTCAGCTGATATGCTTTTTTGCGAAGAATAGCAATTCTTGTTTCATAATCGGGAGGATTGATATCGATGGGAGCACCCATGCCAAGGCGGTTTTTTAATCTGTCCATAAATGTGGGTAAATCCTTTGGCGGACGGTCGGCAGTAGTGATGATTATTTTGTTATTTTGATAAAGCTCATTAAAGGTGTTGAAAAATTCTTCCTGTGTGGCTTCTTTGTCACCAATAAACTGAATATCATCGACCATAAGAATATCTACAGTGCGATATTTATCTCTGAAGGCCTGCATATTGTCTGTGCGGATGGAGTTTACCACATCGATTGTGAACTGCTCACTCGACACATAAAGGATTTTTTTTGTGATGTCATTTTTGAGCACATAGTTGCCTATAGCGTGCATGAGGTGAGTTTTGCCAAGGCCTACTCCTCCGTAGAGAAAAAGAGGATTACATTCTTTTGCTCTGCCCTCTGCTATAGCAAAGCTTGTGGCATGGGCAAGCTCGTTTGATTTGCCTATTACAAAGCTATCGAAGGTATAAAGAGGATTGAGATTGGTTTTAACCTTTATTTTTTCTACTTCTTTTTCTGTGAGATCAGAGGCTACTTTTATATCAAGCTCTATGTCTCTGTCGGTGATGAATTTGAGAGCATTTTTAATGAGATTGGTATATCTCAAATTTATCATTTCTTTGTTGTATTCATAAGGCACTCTTATTTTGAGAGTGGTTTCATTTAGTTCTAAAGGAATAATTGTTTCAATCCATGTGTTGTAGCTCACCATCATTTGCGAAAATTCAGGCTTTATTATCTCAAGCACTTGTTTCCATATTTGCACAATGTTTTCCATAGATTTTTTCCTTTCGTAATTTTATCATATTTTTTCATAATATACATTATAACACAAAAAAAATAACTTTTCAAGCTTTTTTATAAAAAGATGAAAAGTTATAAACAAAACGCTATAAAGCCGTCAGAAGGCGTTTTTTTGTTGAAAAATCAAATTTCGATGTTTTTTAGTGCATCAAGTGCTCTTTGCGCAAGGTAGGCGTTTTTTTCTTTTTTATTTCGTATTTTTTTATCGCAAGGTGTTATTATGCCAAAGGTCACATTCATGGGTTGAAAGTGTTTGATGCTTTCATCGCTTATATAGTGGCAAAGAGCACCTGTTGCAGTTTCGCGCGGGAATATAACAGGTGTTTTATTTTCTATAAGCCTTGCCATGTTGATGCCTGCCACCATGCCTGATGAAGCTGATTCAATGTAGCCTTCAACGCCCGTTATCTGCCCTGCAAAAAATATTTTTTCATTTTTGCGTGTCTGATATGATGAATTTAAAAGGCAGGGCGAATTTATAAATGTGTTGCGGTGCATAACACCATAGCGCACAAACTCGGCATTTTCAAGACCGGGTATCATTGAAAACACCCTTTTTTGCTCGCCGAATTTAAGATGAGTTTGAAATCCTACTATATTATATAGTGTGCCGTCTTTATTGTCCATGCGGAGCTGAACTGCAGCATAGGGGATTTTGCCGTTGTGTGGCATTTCAAGACCCACAGGCTTTAGAGGACCAAAAAGGAGAGTGTCTTTTCCTCTTTTTGCCATTGTTTCCACAGGCATGCACCCTTCAAACACAACTCCCTCATCGGCGCCGTGAAGCTCGGCAAGCTCGGCATTTACAAGCTCTTTGTAAAAAGCTTCATATTCTTCTTTGTTCATGGGGCAGTTTATATAGTCGGCATCGCCTTTGTCATAGCGGGCCTTTTTGTAGGCTTTGGTCATGTTGATGCTTTCAAAAGTGACAATGGGTGCGGCAGCGTCGAAAAAGTGAAGATAGCCCTCATCGCCAAAAAACTCTTTAATGCTTTCATAAAGCTTTCCGCCTGTGAGCGGACCTGAAGCAATGATGGTGTATTCATCTTCATTAATTTCTTCAACTTCTTCGCACACCACTTCAATGAAGGGGTTTTCCATGATTTTGCGGGTGACTTCTTTTGAAAATTCCACTCTGTCTACCGCAAGGGCTCCGCCTGCAGGCACTTTTGTTTTGTCGGCACATTCCATAATGAGCGAAGAACATCTTCTCATTTCTTCTTTTAATAAACCCACAGCGTTTTCCACATTGGCTGCACGCAAAGAATTGCTGCACACAAGCTCTGCAAAATCAGCAGATGAGTGGGCAGGAGAATATTTTGAAGGCTTCATTTCACAAAGCTTTACATGAATGTTTCTTTTGGCAAGCTGCCAGGCTGCTTCGCAGCCTGCAAGACCTGCACCTATAATTTTTACTTGTGTCATTATTTTTCCCTGTTATCTTTCTTTTGTGAGCATACGGGGCAATACTTTTTGTTGCCGCGGGTAAGCTTTTCATACATCATATTGCCGCAAGTGGGGCATATGTCGTTGGTGGGTCTGTCCCACGAGGTGAAGCTGCAATCGGGGTAGCCTGTGCAGCCAAAGAAGATTTTGCCCTTTTTGGACTTTTTCTCAATTATTTCTTTGCCGCAGTCGGGGCACTTCACGCCCACTTCCTTTATGATGGGCTTTGCGTTTCGGCACTTTGGAAATGACGGGCATGCAAGGAATTTGCCAAATCTGCCGTGCTTATACACCATCATTGCACCGCATTTTTCGCACATCACATCAGACTCTTCGTCTTTTATTTCAATGTCACCTATTTTTTCTTCGGCAAGAGCTACTGTGTTTATGAAAGGATCATAAAACTCAGCAATGATGTTTCTCCAGTTTTCGTTTCCTTCTTCAATTTTGTCGAGGTTTTCTTCCATGTTGGCAGTAAATGCCACATCAACAATATTTTCAAAATGTTCACTCATAAGTGAGTTCACAATCATGCCAAGCTCTGTGGGCACAAGGTTTTTCTTGTTTCTTACCACATAGCCGCGGTTAATGATGGTGGTGATGGTGGGAGAATATGTGCTCGGTCTGCCTATGCCCTTTTCTTCAAGGGTTTTTACAAGCGAGGCTTCGGTGTATCTTTGGGGAGGCTGAGTGAAGTGCTGGTTTGATTCGATTGCACTCACGCCCAGCTCTTCGCCTTCTTCCAAGGGGACAATTTTTGAAATTTTTTCGTCTTCGGAGTCTTTGCTTTCGGTATAAAGAAGGGTAAAACCGTCAAAATCCACGCTTTGACCTGATGTTTTGAAATTGTATTTGCCTGCATCTATGTTTGCGCTCATCACATCATATGATGCATCTGCCATCTGGCATGCCACAAAGCGTTCCCATATGAGCTTATAGATTTTGAACTGGTCGGGAGAAAGTGAAGCCTTTATAGCTTCGGGCGAAAGCTCTGTGTATGAAGGGCGTATTGCTTCGTGGGCATCTTGTGCACTCTTTTTGGTTTTGTATATTTTAGGTGATTTTGGTAGATATTTTTCGCCGTAGTGTGCGCCAATGTAGGCTCTGGCCTCGGCCACGGCATCGTCTGAAAGTCTTAAAGAGTCGGTTCTCATGTAGGTGATAAGACCTATGTGACCTTTGCCTTTTATGTTGATGCCTTCATAGAGCTGCTGGGCTGCCTGCATGGTGCGGGCAGTGGTAAAGCCAAGCTTTCTGCCTGCTTCCTGCTGAAGCGAGCTTGTGATGAAGGGCGGTGGCGAAGCTTTTTTCTTTTTGCTTTTCTTCACGCTTGTGACGATGAACTTTTCGCTTTGGAGTGCATCGGTTATTTTTTTGGCGTCCGACTGGTTTGCAAGCTCAGTTTTTTTGCCGCTTATGCCATGAAATTTAGCTGCAATTTTCTTTTTGCCTTTTAAAAGCTGAGCATCGATTGTCCAGTATTCTGTTTCGGTGAAAGAATTAATTTCGTTTTCTCTGTCGCAAATGAGCTTTGTAGCAACAGACTGCACTCTGCCTGCGCTAAGGCCTTTTTTTACCTTTTTCCAAAGCAGAGGACTTATCTTATAGCCTACAATTCGGTCAAGCACTCTGCGCGCCTGCTGAGCATCAACGAGGTTTTCGTCGATTTCGCGTGGGCTTTTTATGGCAGCAGTCACAGCTTTTTTGGTGATTTCATTAAAGGTGATGCGGCATTTTGAATGAATGTCAACTCCCAGCACCTTGGCAAGATGCCAGCTTATTGCTTCTCCTTCGCGGTCAGGGTCAGTTGCCAGATATATCTTTGATGCATTTTTGGCATCTTTTTTGAGGCTTTTCACAAGGTCGCCTTTGCCTCTTATGGTGATGTAGCGTGGTTCAAAATTGTTTTCCACATCAATGGCAAGCTGACTTTTGGGAAGGTCTATTACATGCCCCATGCTGGCAACAACATTGTAGCCTTTGCCGAGGTATTTTTTGATGGTAGTTGCTTTTGATGGAGACTCAACAATAACTAACTTTTCAGACATAATTTCCTCCGTTTATTTTAATACCGGCGTATAAAGGTCGGCACCTGTTTTTTTAATAAGGTCTTTTACTTCCATTATGAGAAGTATTGAATTTAGTTCACTGAGTGAAAGAGCAGTTTTGTAGCATATTTCATCAATTGAAAGAGGCCTCTCGCTTAAAGAGTCAAGCACCATGCGCTCTTTTGGATCATCAGTGACGGGCGCGGCATCTGTATTTTGCTTTGAAACAGATATATTATAATATTCACACACATCATTTGCCCCTGTGATGGGTATGGCACCCTTTTTTATGAGCTCATTGGTGCCGCCCGAAAGAGACGATGTGATGTTGCCGGGCACTGCAAATAAATCTCTGCCCAAGCCTATAGCATCTGCCGCAGTGATGAGCGAGCCGCTTTTGGAATTGGCTTCGGTCACAACAGTGGAGCGCGAAAGCGATGCAATGATTTTGTTTCTTTCAGGAAAAGAGAAGCGCTCAGGTTTTTTACCGGGCATATATTCGCTTATTATCAAGCCGTTTTGGCAAATGCGCTCATAAAGCTCAAAATTGCCTTGGGGATAAATCACATCTACCCCGCATCCGAGCACTGCCACCGTGTAGCCTCCTGCATCAAGGGCGGCTCTGTGGGCAATGGAGTCAACTCCGTCGGCCATACCGCTTACCACAATAAGCCCTGCCTGGCTCACTGAGCGTGATATCTCATAGGTGATGTTTTTGCCGTAGCTGCCGGGTGTGCGCGAGCCTACAATGGAAATGCACTCATCTTTGCAAAGCTTTTTGATCTTGCCTTTGCAATACAATACCGACGGAAAGTTTTTAAGCTCTTTTACTCCATCGGGAAAAAGCTCCATGTCGCGCGTGAGCACGCTGATGCCTCTTGCAGCAAGCTTTTTTTCATAGTGTAAGACTTGGGTGAGGTCTTTTTGACATAGCTTTTCAATGTCATCGGCTTTAAGAAAGGAAAGCTTTTCATAATCTTCCCTTACCGCTGCAAAAATATTATCTATATTTTCAAAACAATCATAAAGCTTTAGCATCTTTGACTTGGTAAGAGCGCAAGAAAAGCTCAGCCAGAGCCATTTTGTGCATGCCGATGCATCTTTCATTGTCACACCTCCAAAAAACACAATACTAACAGTACAACAAAATTTTTGTTTTGTAAAGAGGTAATTTTAAAATTTTTCTTACAAATATATGCGAAATACTCTTAAAAACTTATGTTTTAGTGAATTTGCACATATTTTTTGTATATTTTTGTTATATAAAGCAGTTTGATAAAAGAGGAAAATGTGAATATTTAACGAAATAATAAGGTAATAGAATTTTTGCCTTTATATAACATAATAAGATATAAGGTATCAACTATTACTTTTAAAGGAGGATGTATTAATTATGGCTGCTACAAAGGACATCAGGAATGTGTGCCTCATTTCACACGGAAACGCGGGTAAGACTTCACTGGTAGAGGCAATGCTCTATAATGGTAAGCTTATAGACAGATTCGGAAGAATAGAAGACGGTAACACCGTTTCGGACTATGATAATGAAGAAATAAAGAGAAAAATCTCTGTTAATACATCTCTTATCAGCTTTGACTGGAATGACAAAAAAATGAATATATTAGACACCCCGGGATTTTTTGATTTTGTGGGTGAACAAATCGAAGCTGCCGAGGTTTGTGAAAACTGCATCATCACAGTAAGCGGCAAGTCGGGTGTTTCGGCAGGTACCGAAAAAGCCTGGAAGATGGCTGAAAAATACGGCCTTGGCAAGATAGTGTTTGTAAACAAGCTCGATGATGTAAAGGCAGATTATCTAAAGGTTATAGAGCAGCTCAATGACACCTTCGGCAAGGCTATTGCTCCCTTTACCTTCCCCATTAAAGACGGTGACTTTTTCATTGGCTTTGTTGATGTTATAAAAATGAAAGCCAAAATGTTCACGGGCCCCGAGGCTACATATGAAGATATCCCCGAGGCATATCTCGACATGGCGCAGCGCAGCCGTGAAATTCTCAACGAAGCTATTGCCGAGTGCAGTGACGAGCTCATGGAAAAATTCTTTGCAGGCGAAGAATTTACCGAAGCAGAAATCAAAACCGCCATAAAGACGGGCATCAAAAACGGCATTGTTGTGCCTGTTATCTGCGGCTCTACCCTCATGAGAATAGGTATCACACATGTGCTCAGCCTTGTGTCGGATTATCTCTTTGCTCCCGACGAAGCTGAAGCTCCAATAGCCAAAGATGCAAAAAGCGGTGAAGAAAAAGAAATCATCTGCACATCTGACGGCAGTGTGGTTCTCAAAGTATTTAAAACCGTGGTGGATAACTATGTGGGCAAAATGACATTCTTTAAGGTGCTCTCAGGAAGGCTCACCCCCGACACCACACTCTATAATCCCAACAAAGATGAAAATGAAAAAATAGGCAAGCTCTATACCTTAAGAGGTAAAAAACAGATAGAAGTGCCCGTGCTCGAAGCAGGTGACATCGGCGTTGCTGCAAAGCTCTCGGTCACAGAAACAGGCGACACACTGTGTGATGCAAAAGCTCCGGTCATTCTCGATGGCATTGACTTCCCCGAGC
>JAFVSB010000140.1 GCA_017503945.1 Clostridia bacterium | reverse complement strand
TACACCGAGCAAAACACCATAAACAATATATCTTGCATAAGGCGATTCAAGCGGAGGGAGTTTTATCTGTTCACTTTCTGGAATTGTGTATTGCTTTAGTTTTGCCAAATCTTCTGAATTGAGCATATATTCAGCTTGTGCTACATAACTCAACATAGGATTGTTATGGCTTATTTTTCCGTCATCAGATATGTAAACTGCATTGTTTATATCAGCTACAATATAGAATCCGTCAATATTGATATGGTCTGTTTTTTCAATTTCTTTACAGATAATTGTATCAGCTACTTTGAAAAAATCTGCTCTGTCAATTTGTACTGCTTTGCTATCTAAACCTTCTGCATAGTGTATTGATACATCACCAACAATGCTATTATCTGTTCCGAGAATTTCTGAAAGGGTGAGAGTTTTGCCACCTTCTACAAGTAATTCACTGTTATTTTTGTCAATTCTATCGTGTTCTGCGGCTAAATACCTGCCCTCGTTCAGATAATTTTCAAAGCGTTCCCACATATCACCTTCAACATTTTTCAGCTTCAAGGTCGATGTGTCATAGCTTGTAACCTCAAATATGTCTGTCGGATTGTTTTCGTCAAAGTATGTAAAGAGATAAACATTACCTACTTTTATATCAAAATCACCAATGGTATTAAAGTTATATGCAATCTGCTTTGTTCCGAGTTTTACATCGCCTTTAATTTTTTTCACGGGCGAAAATTCAATGTCAGGGTTTTCTTTATTCGGGTGATAGCAAACAACCTCTGCAAAGAATATCAGTGCTTCGTCTGAATGAAGCAGATCTTCGGGGATACTTCCGGCAAATGCTGTCAAGGTCATAGAAAGCATAATTGTAATTATAGCTATTAAACCAACTATCTTTTTCATTTCGTCAAGCCTCCTTAATTGCATCCTATTACATAATCAACTGCTATACCGTTTTCCATTGTTATTACAAGCCACTCATAATCCATGTAATCTACACCGAGTCCATAAGTCAAATTGGTTTCGTTTGGAAACTCTCCGCGCGGATGCTTAAATCTCTCCGGAGCAGAGTCTGTTTCATTTCCCAGAAGGTCAATGATTTCATTTTCTGTCATACCTACAATTTCATTTTTAGATAGCATATTAGAAACTATCTTGTATCTGTCGTTTGGATTATCCATCCATTTGCTAACAGTAAATGTACGATTCCATTTCCAAGTGCATAATAAAGCAAATATGCTTATGAATATCGAAATGAAGATTATTGCAACTGTGTAATTGAAAATTTTTGCTCTTCTAATTTCTTTATCCATAGGCTACCTCCTTATTCAATAGTAAAATACACTTCATAGGTTTCTGTGTCGTAATCTCCCGGTGCTCTGAAATCATCAAATTCTTTTTTTAGGCGATAGTATCCAGGCTTTAATTCACCGTAACCATATTCCCAATTAATATTAATTTCAGTGACATCATTCATTTTAACCATATAGGCAACTGCGTTCCAAACCAAAGGTTCTTTGTTTACTGTTTTGACGGATATCCATGCATCGTTTACTGTTGTTTCAAGAGTGTATGCCGCGCCGTATTGAAGAGTGCCCGAAGCATTTCCACCGAACTGCTCAATTTTCAATGTCATACCTTTTGGAGTAACATCCTCGGCGTAGAGAGTGATACCCCATTTGTCTTTGCTGAAATAGTTGAAATGTATTGCTCCTTTTGCCGATTCGGCAGGATATTGCGAACTCAATAGTGAATCGTGAATGTCATTAAAGGTTACATCCGTATAATCGCTGAGAACAATCATTTCACTGTCAATAGCTGCATTATTGAGATGTCCTTTTATGTAATAGCAGTATTTAAAGTTATCGATAGTGCGATCATATAAATCATACTTTTTAAAGATTAGCCACTGTCCGCCAATGTTGACCTCTTTTGTTGTGCTTGTTGCGTTCTGGTAGCCTTCAATCTCAAAATTTGCCTCTCCTGATTTAAGAGGAATTTCATTTTCTTTGACCGCCTTTTTAAGCTCTCCGTCCATTGTTCCGCAACGGGGAGTATTTTCGCTTATAAGACCTGAATCGTAATACAAATCACCGTCTACATTGAACATTCTGATTTCTTTCTTTTCTAACTGTTCACCGAATTGTCCTTTGATTTTACCCGCATTCTCTCCGACAACGATTTTTGTCGGCCCATCTGCACCGCCTATTACTCCGATGCTGCTTTTGTCATTACAAGCAGTAAGCAATATGCTGCACATTATAAGGGACAAAGTTATAATCCGTTTCATAGGCGTAGCCTCCTTTTTCTGTTTTCAATATCTATATAGTCTCTTTTTTCTTTTACATTGATATATGCAGGACGGATAATCTTTCCATTGTTCTGAATTTCTTCAATTCTGTGAGCGCTCCAGCCTGCAATTCTGGAGATTGCAAATATGGGCGTGTAAAGCTCGTAAGGAAGCTCCAGCATCTTATATATAAGCCCTGAGAAGAAGTCAACATTAGGACTTACACCCTTATAGATTTTACGCTTTTCTGCTATAATCTGAGGAGCAAGTTTTGCTACTGTTTCATACAATGCAAAATCTTCATCACAGCCTTTTTCAGCTGATAACTCCTTAGCGCATGCTTTTAATATGTCTGCTCTTGGATCGGATTTTGAATATACTGCATGTCCCATGCCGTAGATGAGCCCGGCATTATCAAATGCTTCTTTATTCAGAAGCTTCATCAGATAGTCTTCAACCTCTGATTCCTTTTGTGTATTGATGGAATTTTTCATGTTATCAAACATCTGAACAACCTTGATATTTGCACCGCCGTGTCTGGGGCCTTTCAGAGAACCCAGAGCTGCAGCTATTGCAGAGTAGGTGTCGGTTCCTGATGAGGTTACAACATGAGTTGTAAAGCTCGAATTATTTCCACCACCATGTTCTGAGTGCAGCACAAGAGCAAGATCGAGAACCTTTGCCTCGAGATGTGTAAAGGCTCCGTCTTTGCGGAGAATATGTAGCACATTTTCTGCAGTTGACAAGTGCGGTTTAGGATCACGAATATGAAGGCTCTTGTTTAAATGATAATGTCTATAGCCATGATAACCGTACACAGCCAAAAGCGGAAACATTGATATAAGCTGTAAGCTCTGACGAAGTACATTTTCTACAGATATGTCATCGGGGTTATCATCATAAGAATATAGAGCAAGCACACTGCGGGAAAGGACATTCATCATATCCTTGCTCGGCGCTTTGAGTATCATATCTCTCACAAATGATTTGGGCAGGCTTCTGTAGCGGGCAAGTGTTTCTTTGAATTTATCAAGCTGTAGCTGCGTGGGCAGTTCTGAAAACAGCAGAAGATATATTATTTCTTCAAAGCCAAAGATGTCTTTATTCAAAAATCCGGACACTAAATCCCTGACATTATATCCACGAAAGTACAGTTCTCCTTCACAGGGAAGTGCCTCGCCGTTTGGACCTTTTTCCTTTGCTTTGATGTGAGAAATTTCAGTAAGGCCTGTTACAACGCCGTTACCGTCCAAATCACGAAGTCCGCGCTTTACATTATGTGCCGGATACATTTGCGGTGTTATACGGTTATTGCTGCATGATATTGCGGCAAGTTCTTTTATATATGGTGTTATTTCTGAATATGATTTGCTCATTTTTATACCTCCTATTTGCCATTACCTCATTTATTTTCATATAGCGCTACTCATTTATATTTATTACCTTCGCTATCATGGTAAACTACATCTATTGCATATTCATCTTTAGTCGGAGCGGGATTGATAAAGATCTCCATATCTTTTGAATTATGTATAATTGGCTCTTGCTTAACACCATCAAGGGTATAGGTTATCTCTGCATTATCCGTTTTAGCTCCGTTAAACCAAATTATGTCATACCAACGACCACCGATATATGAACTTGTGAGTATTATTCTGTCATTATCACGGGAAATACGAGTTTGCAACTTATATTTACCATCACCTTTTGGCTCAAAAACTGCAATTCCGCTTTCATCATAGCCGGAATATATACCGCTTATTATATAGTCATCAATTTTCTCTTCAACAGATATTAACCATAGCTTCCCTTTTGACTTTTCTTGCAGTTGAGCTTCTCGGCTTTCAATCGTAGCGCCATCAGGTCTGTTAAAATATTGAACAGCACCAATTCCGATAATAAGCACAAGAAGAATCGAAAAAACTGTAATTGATTTCTTCATAGGCAATCTCCTTATTTATAATACAATCTGCCGCTCGAAAAAGTTGCAGAAAATATATTTTTTCAAAAACATATCTGAATTTTTAATAAAAAACGCGCTCAAGCTCGCACATTTTGGTGTGCGTGTATGAGCGCGCAGATACTTATGCCTAATTTCTTTTTGGGAAACAGCAAATTTATAACCTGTAATTTTGATTATAAACCACATGCCCAAAGATAGACTTGTTTGCTTAATTTTATCATAAATACAAGTTTTAGTCAATGTTTTGTATGCTATTTTGCAGAAAAAATGGAAAGCTTTTTGTTATAATCACATATAGCAAGATATACCTCTTTGTGATTGTGGTAATGTTGGTTTTGGAGCTCTTTTTCAAGCCATTCTATATTAAGGCCAAGGCACTTTAGATTCTCGTGCAAAATTTCTCCATCCATAATCACCTCAGTGCATATAGTTTCTTTTTCTACTTTAAGCTGCATGTCTGCGGGCGTCAGAGCTCTTTTGGCACTCGATGGTAAAATTGTAAGGTGTCCGTTATATTCAAAAATAGCAGTCTGAATGTCATTTATGTTGAAATACCCTTCCTGCCTGCACATAACCATGAACTCGCTGAGCTCAAGCTTTGCTTTTTTCATGTTTTTTCTGTATATCTTACCATTATCCATAATAATTGTGGGGGTGCCATTTATAAACTTCCTTGTTTTAGGAAATTTACGGGCAATCAGAGTCAACAAAACAGAAACAAAACCATATACAACCATGGCTATAAGTGGCTTTAGTGGTTGTTCAAGCTCAGTGGCAAGTTCTGCAGCAATAGACCCAATGGTTATGCCATTAATATAATCAAAAAAATCAAGCTGCGCCATTTGTTTGTGCCCCATAAATTTGGCTATTGCAAACAATGAAATTGCTGATAGCAATGTAGTCAATATAAGCTTAATATAATCCATTTAAACCACATCCTGTTCATTGATATTATAAACAGGATGTGGTTTTTTATTAAATAAAAAAGCCTGCAGGACCCAACCTGCAAGCTTCGAAGTGTGAGTGCGGCTGAAGGGACTTGAACCCCCACGGTTTCCCGCCAGAACCTAAATCTGGTGCGTCTGCCAATTCCGCCACAGCCGCGTAAACACTGGTAGTAATTATATCACAATATTTATGTAGTGTCAATATTTTTCAAAAACAAAAAACGATGGTTTCATCTGAAATCACCGTTTTTTGCATTCACATTTTCGTGAAATGTAATCAATGATATATTTATTTGCACAATTACAAATCATATATATTTATCTCAAAATATATATCAACGCTCTGATTTGTTTTTGGTGAAATAAAATCTTTATTGATTACATTTATATTAGATCTCGCACAAAAAATTTTATTCATTAAAATTTAATTTAAAATAAATTCTGAGGTTTTTGTTCGGCTATTGTTAATTATTGATT
>JAFVSB010000139.1 GCA_017503945.1 Clostridia bacterium | reverse complement strand
ATTATAATCAAACATACTAATTGTATAATATTTTCTTTATATTTGCAAGGATTTTTTTGCCATTTTTCAAATATTGTGACATTGATAGATATTTAACAATAAAAAAGCGGTAATTATGTGCAATTATTATTTGCATATAATTACCGTATTATGATTACCACTCAAATTTCGTGAGCTTGCCTTTTGTTTCCAGATCAAAATAGTTGTTTTGTCTCAAGGCTTCATATATTACCACAGCCACAGAATTAGAAAGATTAAGGCTTCTTGCATCTTCAATCATTGGTATTCTGATGCATTTGTCTTTGTTATCTTTGAGCAACTTCTCGTCGAGACCTTTTGTCTCTTTGCCAAAGAGGATGTAATCACCATCTTTAAATTTCACATCAGAATGTCTGTGAAGAGATTTTGTCGATGCAAAGTAAAAATTCCCGCTGTTTTTTGCAAAAAAATCGTCAATATCATCATAGAAAGTGATGTCTAAAAGATGCCAATAATCAAGACCTGCACGCTTTAGCTTTTTGTCATCGATTTCAAATCCGAGAGGTCTTACAAGGTGCAGCCGCGAACCCGTGGCAGCACAAGTGCGTGCTATATTGCCGGTGTTTTGCGGTATTTCAGGCTCTACCAAAACTATGTTAAAACTCATCTGGCTCTGTCCCTTCTGTGGTTTGTTTTATCTTTTAATATTATCCATAAAAATTGCGGTTCTGTCAATAGCTGCATTTTTAATTTATCTAAATATGAGAAAGAAAAAGACCGTTGATTTTTCAACGGTCCTGAATTATTAGAGTCACGAAACGATTATTCTTCGATTTCAGCCTGGTTGTATGCATCGATAACAGCTTTTTCAATCATAGCTCTTGTTTCAAAATTGATGGGGTGAGCAACATCTTTGAATGTGCCGTCTTTCAAGCGTTTGTTGGGCATAGCAACGAAAACTTTATCTTCGTTTTCAATTACTTTGATGTCATGGATGGCAAAACAGTCGTCGATAGTGATTGAAGCAATAGCCTTCATTTTGTTTTCTGTGTCGATTTTCTTGATTTTGATTCCGGTGATCACCATTACTCAAGATACCTCTTTTCTCTTAGTATTCATTCACATTATAAATAAATTATTAGTTTTTGTCAATAATGGAAAATTTGGCTCCATAAAGTTTGTAAAAAGCAAACAAAATCAAGAAGTTGATTTTGTGTATTTCGACAGTTTTAAGTTTGCGAAATGCAAAATTTTCACTGCCAAAAATCAGAGCACATCAAAAAAAACACTTGATTGTTTTAACGATTTTGTATATAATAGTTGTATATGTTTATTATCAGAAAAATAATGGAAAGGATTGATTATATGACCGATGCAGTAAGGTATAATGTTGCAGGAAATATCAACTTATATGTCATTAATGATAAAAAGTATAAAACCGTATATTCAGCAGCCTTTGTTCACAGACTTCTCAATCGTGATGAAGTTACTTTAAATTCTCTTTTGTCAAAGGTTTTAAAAACCGGCACCCACACACACCCTTCCATGAGTGAACTGAGTAAATATGCCGAGAATCTTTATGGTTGCTCATTTGGAGTGTCTGTTACCAAAAGAGCTAATGTGCAAAGCATAGTTTCTACCGTAAATGTGGTTTCTGATCGTTTCACTCATGAAGCATGTGAAGATGATGCATTCACACTCATGCTTGATTTACTGTTCAGGCCAAACATATCCGGCGGTGCTTTTCCTGCTGACAGTGTGAATTCTCAAAAAAGTAATCTCAAAGATGACATAGACGGTCTTATCAACGACAAGCGCTCATATGCCAATGTCCGCTGTATTGAAGAAATGTGCAAGGGCGAGCCCAATGCTATAGTTGAGATAGGTTATGCCGAAGACATCGATAATATCGATGGCATAGCTCTTTATAAACATTATGAGTCAATCATACACTCAAGTCCGATTGATGTTTTTGTTGTTGGTGATGTCGATGCACAAAAGCTGTGTAACAGGCTCAAAGAATATTTTTCAGACTTTTCGTTCAACATAAAACCTATTTGTGTGGAGTATACTTCAGCCGGTGCCTCAGATGTAAAATATATCGAGGATAATCTTGATGTCAATCAGGGTAAGCTTGTCATAGGCTTGCGCACAGGTGTTAACATAGAGCACCCTGATTATTATGCACTTCTCACTGCCAATAGTATCTTCGGCTCCGGAGCGCACTCCAAGCTCTTTAATAATGTGCGTGAGAAGATGAGTCTTTGTTACTATGCATATTCAAGGCTTGACAAATACAATAGCCTTATGCTTGTGGGCAGTGGCATTGAGTTTGATAATTATAATAAGACCAAAGATGCTGTTTTGGCAGAGCTTGAAAATGTACGAAACGGCAATTTTACCGATGTTGAACTTGATGTGGCAAAAGAATATATAATTTCGAGCTATCGTTCATATGAAGATAACCCCGGACTTTTGGTAGATTATTATATGGGCAAAATTTTCACCCCAACTCTTTTGTCACTTGGTGAAGCCTGCGAAAAAGTCAGTGAAATTACACGCGATGATGTGGTTCGCTCTTTCAAAGGTGTTAGTCTTGATACTGTTTATTTTCTCAATGGTAAGGAGGCGTCAAAATAATGCAGGTTACCAAAAAATATATTGACTCACTCGACGAAACTCTGT
>JAFVSB010000138.1 GCA_017503945.1 Clostridia bacterium | reverse complement strand
GTAAGAATCCGTGATTGCGGTATCGACAGGTCGCGCTTCAGAGATGAGCTCGGTGAGATTAATCCATGTTGTGATATAACCGAGATAGGATACAGTGCCACAATGAGCAATGTCAATGCCTATATCGGACTCAGGCAAATGGAGCATGCGCGGGATTTGATTGCAAAGCAGCGAGCAAATGCCCTGAAATGGAAAGAAGTGCTGAAAAACAACTCCGAGGTTACCCCAATAGAAAACAAAGACATATGTCCCAACTATTGGGTGTATGGAATAAGAGCCAAAAATAAAACAGATTGCATAAAAAAATTCAGAGATTCTGGATATTATGCATCGGGAGTTCATATCAACAACAACATCTACAGTGTTTTTGGCGACAAAACAGACCTTCCCGGAGCCAGCGATTTTCACAGTCATTTTGTCGCTCTGCCGTGTGGTTGGTGGATGGAGGATATCATATGAACGAAGAATTTATAATAATTGACCACTCCAATCTCACCGATGAGTATCTTGATATAATTATAAACCTCAAAAAGCAGCATTGGAATCATCCATATGATTCTCAGAAAAAATGGATATATGATAACCTTTGTCCCGATGATTTCCATCTGCTTTTAAAGATCGATGGTGTGTACGCTGCATACATGAGCATTTGCAATATTGATGTCACAATAGACGGAAATAGCTTTGTTGCAAAAGGTTTGGGCAATGTTTGTGTAGATTTGACTTTTCAAAAGAAAGGCTTGGGCAAGCGGATTGTTGAAAAAGCCAACGAGATAATCACGCGTGATGAAGATGCAGGTATTTTGCTTTGCCATTCTCATTTAGTGCCCTTCTATCAGCGTTGTGGTTGGTTTGATGTTCAATATAAATCTGCGTACATTGGTGATAATAAATACGATGACATTGTAATGATGTATAACCTTAATGTCAAATATCCTATAGTTAAAATGACATTGAATCGTAGTTTTTAGGTTTGGTGTAACATAAAAAACGGGAGAAGGTTTTTTGAACCTTCTCCCGTTTTTTATTAAAATCACGATATGGTTTTTATATAGTTGGTTGAATCTTTATTTTCGTTTAAAACTGAAAATCCCTTCTTTTCATAGAAGGCTCTTGCTCTGGCATTTGTTGTATATACACTTAGCGTATATGTTTCAATATTTCTGTCCTTCAATTCGCTTTCAAATTTATCTACAAGTGTGCCGGCAACATTGGTTCCTCTGAATTCCTCCATTACACAGATCGACAAAATAGAACCTTTTGGCTTTTCTGGATTAATATTGGCTTGATTTTTACTTTTAAAGGATTTAAGCACATCTTTAATTTTTGAAGACACTCTAACCCAAGCATTTTTATTACACATCAAACACAACCCAAGTAATTTCGATGTAAGTTGCCATTTATATTTGCTCTCAAATTTGTCACGAGCTTTTGAGCCAGTTAAATACCCCATACAAAATCCGGCAATTTGTCCGTGTTCATTTACAGCCAAAATAAATGGTGCATTTTCATCGATATACTCACCATAATATTTTGACAACAAATCGTTTCCCAGTGAAGTCAAAAAATATTCTTTGAAACAAGCAGAATGAACTTTAGCTATCGCTTTCAAATCAGTTTTGTAAGCAGTTCGATATGTAATCATTGGGTATCTTCCTTTTAATTAAATATATACATGTTAATTATATTAAATTGTATTTGACTTGTCAAGTATATATAGGTCGTGTAGCTGTGTAGCCCAAATAGTATTGTTTTAAAAATCAAATTTATTTCTGCATCAATACTTCTCCACAAATCTATTCATTATATCAATCGACATCTCCGATGCCTTTAGCTTAAATGTCTCAAAGTCCATCTCGTTTGCACCGTCAGATATGGTCCTTAGTGCGGCAAATTTCACTGCGTTTACCATGCACACATGAGCGATTGCTCCGCCTTCCATCTCGCAGGCTATTGCACCAAAGGCTTCTCTTATTTTGGCTTTCTTTTCTTCGCCGCTCACAAACACATCACCCGTGGCAATCACGCCCTTTTTCGCGTTTTCATCACCGCATATTTGCTCAAGCACTTCAATTGCTTTTTTGTCACATTCAAAATATATCGTATCCACTCCGTCAACCATGCCCACAGGTGAGCCGAGAGGGGAGAGGTCAAAGTCGTGCTGCACGCAAGAGGTGCCGATTGCAATGCCGAGCACATCAAGCTCAGATGTGAGCGAGCCTGCCACGCCCGAATTGATGATGATGTCGGGGCTGTATTTCATAATCATTGCCTGAGCACAAAGCGCAGCATTCACCTTGCCTGGGTTGCACATAGCGCACACCACATCTTTGCCGTGAATTTTGCCGCGGGCAAATTCCATCGAGGCTATTGTTTCCACCTCGGCGTCTGACATCAGATTTTTGATGCCCCTTGTTTCTATCTCCATTGCACCTATAATGCCTATCATAATAGTTACCTCCGTGTTTTTATGATTTCATCATACCCCAATGTGCGCAAGTTGTCAACCAACAAGTGCTCATTTTAACTTATTTGTAAATAATTTGATAATTTTTCAAAAAGCTATTGTTATTGATGCGGTTTTTTGCTATAATATATAATGTTATATTATTGCGTAGCCGATGATAGGCTACAAACTAGAGGTGAAAACATTGAAGTTGATAGAAAAAATATTCGGCACCTATAGCTCGCGTGAAATCAAGCGCATCATGCCCTTGGTGCGCAAAATAAACGAGCTCGAGCCCGATATTCAAAAGCTTTCCGATAAAGAACTCAAAGGCAAGACAGATGAGTTTCGCACCCGTCTGGCTGCGGGCGAGACTCTCGATGATATTCTCCCCGAGGCTTTTGCCGTTGTGCGTGAGGCATCGTGGCGAGTGCTTGGCATGCGCCATTTTGATGTTCAGCTCATAGGCGGCATCATTTTGCATCAGGGCCGTATTGCCGAAATGAAAACAGGTGAGGGTAAGACCCTCGTTGCCACACTGCCGTGCTACCTCAATGCCCTGGAGGGCAAGGGTGTGCATGTTGTCACAGTCAATGACTATCTTGCCAAGCGTGACAGTGAGCAGATGGGCAAAATTCATCGCTTCCTTGGTCT
>JAFVSB010000137.1 GCA_017503945.1 Clostridia bacterium | reverse complement strand
GCCTGTAGATTCATAAATTCATCATCAGACCTTAGTGTTTTTGTGTTTGAAAAAATAGTCTTTATGACAGACGGATTGATTTCTGACATGATTTTAATGAGTTTATTTCTCACTTTATTTCTTGTGTATGTGTCAGTGAAATTTGTTTTGTCTGTACAATATATAATGCTATTATCAGAAAGGAATTTTTCGATTTCACTTCTGTCTATATTATACATTGGTCTTATTATATTTTTGTTAACCGGTTTTATACCGCAAAGACCATTTAGAGAACACCCTCTTATCATATTAATCATAATAGTTTCTACACTATCATTCATATTATGTGCAATGGCGATTTTGTTACATCCCTTGGCAAGGCAAAGTGAATTAAAATATTCGTATCTTTTAATCCTGCCGGCATTTTCCTCTGAGGTTTTCAAAGAAGACGCTATAGATGGAATGTCAAAAGTGGCAGTGTGAAATTCGACATTGTATTTTGTGCATATCACCCGGCAAAACTTCTGATCCTCGTCAGCTTCTTGCCCTCTGATGCTATGATTTACATGAGCCGCACAAAGTTCAAATCCAATGCGTTCTCTGAGGGTGCAAAGAGCGACAAGCAGCATTACCGAATCTGCTCCTCCTGATAATCCCAATAGCACTTTATCATTGGATGAAATCATGCAATGCTCAAGTATGTTATTGTAAATTTTGTCAACAATTGAAACCAAATTTTAGTGCATCTCCTTAACATTTTGTTCAATGTTGGTAAACCTTGTATATTCGCCACGCCAGCCAAGCTTTACTGTTCCTGTGCTGCCGTGTCTGTATTTTGCAATTATACATTCGGAAATGTTTTTTTCTTGAGAATCTTTGTTGTAATAATCATCTCTGTACAAAAACATTACCATATCTGCGTCTTGCTCAATTGCGCCAGAATCTCTGAGGTCACTAAGCACCGGTCTGTGATCAGAACGCTGCTCAGAGGCACGGCTAAGCTGCGAAAGGCAAATAACGGGAACATTTAGTTCCTTTGCCATTATTTTGAGCAAGCGGCTGATGTCAGCAACTTCATTTTGTCTGCTCTCTTTATTGGTACCTTGAATCAATTGCAAATAATCAATAATAACAAGACCAAGCTCACCTTTGAGCTTGAGACGACGACATTTAGACTTAATCTCAGTCACGGTTATACCTGCGGTATCATCCATATATATAGGGGCACTTAGCAGATGATTGTAAGTAGAAGCCAGTTTTCCAATGTCATCTTGCCCCACATCTGCCACACGCATTTTTTCGTTGGAAATAAGGGCTTCAGAACATAAAATCCTGTTGGTAATCTGTTCTTTACTCATTTCAAGGCTAAATATTGCAACCGGAACTTTAGCGCGCAAAGCTGCATTAGTGGCTATATTTAGAGCAAAGCTCGTTTTTCCCATGGCAGGTCTTGCTGCTATCAAAATAAGGTCAGACGGTTGAAACCCCGTGGTCTGAAGATCTAAAATTTTAAATCCGCTTGGTACACCCGTAATCTTTTCTTTATTATGTGCATTTTCTTCTATCTTTGCTAACGCTTCGGGTAATATTTCTTTAATATGTACAAGGTCGTTTGTGGTTTTATTTTGAAGAATGTCAAAAATCTTTTTTTCGGCAGAACTCAAAATAACCGGCAATTCATCTTTTTGCTCATAGCTTATAGATGCAATATCGTTTCCGGCGTTGATGAGATTTCTCAAAACAGCTTTATCCTTCACTATTTTGATATGATATTTTAAATTTGATGTTGTAGATACCATCAGACGGATTTTTGTAAGATATTCTATTCCGCCAACAACATCAAAATTTGCACCAAGTTGACTTTTGAGTGTTACAAAATCAATAGGCTCAGCTTTGTTAGAAACTTCGAGCATTGCTTTGTATATAACCCGATGTTGTTCAAGGTAAAACTCGTCAGCTCTGAGTGAACTCATAACATCGGCAATGCAATTGTTGTCATAAATTACTGAACCAAGCACATATTGTTCCGCTTCCAAGTTGCAGGGCATGCTTCTTATTGTATCGGCTGCCATTGCTCTTTCTCCTTTATTCACTAATAATACTAACAGTAAGAGTGCCCACAATACCGGGATGGAGTTTCACTTCTACTTTGTGTGTGCCAACTGTTTTAATGCCATCGGGCAATATGATTTTCTTTTTATCAATTGATAAATCAAACTGCTTTTTGATATTTTCAGCAAGCTCTTTGCTGGTTATAGAACCAAAAAGCTTTCCATTTTCGCCACATTTTGCCGCGAGCTTAAGGTTGATTTCAGAGAGCTTTTGCTTGAGCAGCTCCGCTTTTTCAATCTCTTGTTGCTTTTTGAAATTTTCGGAATCTTTTTTCCCTTTGTAGTCATTTATATTAGCATTTGTAGCTTCGATTGCATAACCCTTTGGTATGAGAAAATTTTTAGCATAACCATCGCTGATGTTTTTTTCTTCACCCACTTTACCCTGGCCTTTAAGATCTTTTATAAATATTACTTTCATTATATTGTCATCCTTTCAAAAGTTTATTTACTCAAAATACTCATCTATTGCAGTTTTTAATGACTCTGTGACTTCCTCAACAGTGGTGTCTGTGAGTTGGGCACCTGCAATTGTCATGTGACCTCCACCACCAAGTTTTTCGGTGATGAGCTGCACATTTATATCACCAAACGAACGGGCACTGATTATTATTTTATCGCCCATATCACAAATAACGAATGATGATGAAATATCTGTGATATTAAGAAGTTCATCAGCAGCCTGTGCCACAATCGTTTGCATGTCTTCGTCGTTTTTAGTACAGGTTGCAATTGCTACCTTGCCTTTGTATGTCGAAGCATTTTCTATGATAGCCCATTTTTTCACAAAAGTATTAAGGTTAATCTGAAACAGTTTCTTCACTTCAATGGTGTCAACACCTCGTCTTTTTAGGTAAGAAGCGGCTTCGAATGTTCTAACTCCGGTTTTGAAAGTGAAGTTCTTAGTATCCATAAATATTCCTGCATAAAGAGCCTCAGCTTCGGATTTGTTTAGCTCAACATCATCAATATACTGAAGTATCTCAGTGATCAATTCACTCGTCGATGAAGCATATGGCTCATGATATGTTATAAGCGAATCTTTTATGAAATCTGTACTTTTTCGATGATGATCTATTACAATGATGTTTTTAGTAACATCAATCAAAGCAGGTTCTTCCACCATAGAATATTTCTGAGTATCTACAATAAAAAGTAGAGTATCAGGGGTAATATATTCATTGGCATATGGTTTATTTACAATTATATTGCTGTATTCACTGCCGTATTTGGACAAAAATCTCTCTACAGTCTGATTGTATGTGTCAAGCAAAATTTTTGCATCTTTGCCGAGCGAGCGAATGATAGAATAAAGACCAATTGCTGAACCAAGCACATCCACATCGGCATATCTGTGACCCATGATTATTATCTGGTTAGCATTTTGAATGATTTCTTTCATTGCTTGAGATACAACTCTTGCCTTAACTCTTGTTCTTTTTTCAACCTCACGAGTTTTTCCGCCGTAAAAATGATATTGTTCATTATCTTTAATAACAACCTGGTCACCACCGCGCCCCAAAGCCATATCAAGTGCCGAATAAGCGAAAGCGTCGTTTTGCTGAAGAGATGAACCATCTGTGCCAACACCCATACTAAGAGTAGGAGACACTTTGTTGCCTGCAAGGATAGTTTTGAATTTTTCCGTAAACGAAAAAGCGTCAGCAATCATTTGTTCAAGGGCAGATTTTTGAATATACATGAAAAATCTGTCTTTTTCATATTTTTTGAGTATACCATTTGCCTCGTGAGCAACAGATTCCAGCGACTCTTCCATAAATGCAGTAAGTTGAGGTTTGTCTGCATTGGGGGTACCTTGCATAACATCGTCGTAGTTGTCTATAACAATTATACAGCTTACAAACGCTTCATCATGGTATTTTGTTTTCAAGATTTCGTATTTTGTGTAATCATACCAATATAAGGCTATATAATAATTTTCATCTTTGTCGTTTGCATCAGGATAAATTATATCAGCTATAATCCTATAGCAGTGGTCGTTATGTGATATTTCATAACTTAATTTTTCGGTTGAGGATTTGTCTGTTTTGAATTTATTTATGTCAAATTCCGCAATATAATCTGATAATGGTAAATTATACAAAAATTCTCTTCCACAAATATCAGCGAAACTTTTATTATTCCATTCAACACAGCCATCTGCTCGCACAATGGTAACAGGAATCGAAAAATCATGTAAAGTTTTGAATGAAGTATCGCCGAGATCTATATTCATATTGTTGATGTATTTGAAAATTTTACTCTTTTTGTGATATTTTGCCCAAATATACATGGAGAGTAATACAAGAAAAATGGCAAACTCAATCAGAGCTACTTTTACATCATAAAGAGCCGTAACGAGCGAAAAAATTAATATCATCCATAAATAATATGCTACATGCATAGAAACTGTTTTAAAAAATTTTTTAAATTGTTTCAAGAAAAGTTCACCCCAAAGTTAACAAAAATACACATTATATTACAATTTAATATTATAACACTAAATTGTATTTAATACAAGATTTATTTGATAGTTTTAGACATTTTTTATGCTGCGTATATTTTTGTGTGTTGATGGTAATAGTATTATGGGAGATGATATTAAGATGTTTGATAAAATTGCATTGACCATTGTTATCATCGGTGCACTCAACTGGGCATTCATAGGTGTATTTGGAATTGACCTTGTGGCTTTGCTCTTTGGCGGTCAGCTTTCTTTAATGTCACGAATAGTATACACCATTGTTGGCATTGCAGGGCTTTGGTCAATATCACTCTTGTTTAAAAGAATGATACCAAGAAGTGAATAAGATAAAAAGCGGAGCTAATACAAGCTTCGCTTTTTATCTATGTTACATATTGTCAAAATGTTGTTTATATGCTATAATATTCTGTGTATGATATAATAGTTTTATTATTTAAAAGGAGATTTTTATGTCCGATATTCAGAAAAACATCAGGAATTTTTGCATCATTGCTCATATAGATCATGGCAAATCAACATTGGCCGACAGAATGCTTGAAAAAACAGGAGTGCTCACTGAGCGCGAAATGGAAGATCAAATTCTTGATAACATGGAGCTTGAAAAAGAAAAGGGTATAACCATCAAAGCCAGAGCAGTTAAGCTGGTATATAAAGCCAAAGATGGTGAGGAATATATCTTCAACCTTATCGACACACCGGGGCATGTGGATTTCAACTATGAAGTGTCGCGAAGTCTTGCCGCATGTGAGGGTGCCATCTTGGTGGTTGATGCTGCGCAAGGCATCGAAGCTCAGACACTTGCCAATACATATTTGGCTGTGGATCATGATCTCGAGCTTGTGCCTGTTATAAATAAAATCGACCTGCCAAGTGCAAGACCTGATTTTGTTAAAGATGAAATTGAAAACATCATCGGCATTGAGGCTCAGGATGCACCGCTTATATCTGCAAAGCAAGGTGTTGGAATAGAAGATGTGCTCGAGAAGGTGGTAGAGCTGATTCCCCCTCCGCAAGGTGACCCCCAAAACCCCCTTCAGGCGCTTATTTTTGACTCATACTATGACGCATACAAAGGAGTAATAGTGTATGTGCGCGTAAAAGAAGGACAGGTAAGTAAAGATGACATTATTCGCTTTATGGCAACAAAAAAAGAGTTTACCGTGGTTGAAGTTGGTTATCTTTCGCCATTGGGCACTATTGCTTCTGACAAGCTCTCAGCAGGCGAAGTAGGCTATATTGCTGCAAGCATAAAAAATGTGACTGACGCAAGGGTAGGGGACACGGTTACCACCGTTGACCGCCCTGCAAAAGAACCTTTGCCTGGTTATAAAAAAGTTAATCCAATGGTGTTTTGTGGAATATACACTGCCGACGGTTCTAAATTTCCCGATCTAAGAGAAGCTCTCGAAAAGCTCCAACTCAATGATGCTTCACTTACATTTGAACCGGAAACATCAATTGCGCTTGGATTTGGCTTCCGTTGTGGTTTTCTTGGTCTTCTGCACATGGAGATAATTCAGGAAAGAATTGAAAGAGAATTCAACCTTGACATTGTAACAACTGCACCAAGTGTTATATATAAAATAACCAAAACCAATGGTGAAGTTGTTAATATTGATAATCCAACAAATTTGCCTCCCGTTTCTGAAATTGAATTTATGGAAGAGCCTGTGGTGGATGCTTCCATAATGCTCCCCACAGAATTTGTGGGCAACATTATGGAGCTGTGTCAGGATCGAAGAGGCACATTCAAAAATATGGAATATATTGATGACTCAAGAGTAGTTTTGCACTATGATTTGCCTCTCAATGAAATAATATACGATTTTTTTGATGCTTTAAAATCCCGAACTCGCGGTTATGCATCATTTGATTATGAGCTTAAAGGTTATCAACAATCAAAACTTGTAAAGCTCGATATGCTTCTTAATGGTGACATGGTTGATGCATTGTCTTTTATCGTTCATGAATCCAAAGCCTATACAAGAGGCAGGCGCATAGCTGAAAAGCTGAAAGAATCCATTCCGAGGCAGCTCTTTGAAATACCTATTCAGGCTACCATTGGCAACAAAATCATCGCCAGAGAAACCGTCAAGGCCATGAGAAAAGATGTGCTTGCAAAGTGTTATGGCGGAGATATAACCAGAAAGAAAAAGCTTTTGGAAAAACAAAAAGAAGGTAAGAAGAGAATGCGACAAATCGGTACAGTTGAGGTGCCGCAAGAAGCATTCATGGCAGTGCTTAAGCTTGATTAAAACTAAAAGGGCGTGTCTCAATAAGTGATT
>JAFVSB010000136.1 GCA_017503945.1 Clostridia bacterium | reverse complement strand
TTTACGATAGTAAAAATATACCCTAAAGGGCACACGGTCGAGCAAACTTTAGTTTGCATATCGACAATTTTTTTATCTCTAACTTGAAAAATCATATAAAGATTATCGAAAAAAGTCGAAAGGAGAAATTACAAATGTTTAATCGAAAAAGTTTTATCTGCCTGCTTATTGCTTTAATTTTAGTCATTTCAGCAATACTCTTCGCGAACCATTTAAAGGATGATCGAATTCAGGCAGATATCGACACAAAGTTTGTCAGCGATTATGGAAATTTGATAATTGGTATGCTTAATAAGAGTATTCAAACACAAGAAACTGCAATACATAAATATGACACAGAAAACACAAAATACGGCTATCGTTTAGTTGAACTATATCCGCACAATTCATATCTGAAAGACGGTAGATTCAATGATATCGTACTATTGCTCGACCAAGCTTCCGGATGCGATGCGTGGTATGAAATTGATATGAACAAAGAATTATATGATAAATTGAATGCGCTTGGACAAGCGGTGTTTAGCAGACCGCAAAAATATACGAAAGAAATGCTGGAAGAGACATGGCAAGCATTATCTAGTGCAGTTCATTTTGATGTAAAATAGCTTTGCATCTAAATTGTCTGTCTCTGAGACTATTAATAAAGGTTAGTGTGACTATGAAAAAAACATTTGAAAAGAATGAACCACTATTTTGCATATTGTTAATTCTATTTTATATCATTATCAACTCATATTGCATTCAAAATTTTGGCTTGATTGATTACCGAAGTGCAATTATCAATACCGGTTTTTCTTTGTTTTTAATTGTATTGATGAATCTTTTGGGCAGAACAAGATATTATGGCATTACAAAAATTAAAAACCCAACGAAATATTTGTTCTTTATTCCTCTGATTTTTATACCCACTGTAAATTTATGGAATGGAATTAATATCAACAATTCGACAAGCGAGATTGTATTTTACATACTGACCATGATAAACATTGGGTTTATTGAAGAAATAATTTTCAGAGGCTTTTTATTTAAAATGATGGAAAAAGATAACATCACAATCGCAATAATTGTAAATGCCATCACTTTTGGAATAGGACACATCGTTAATCTGTTAAATGGTGCTGAGTTAATTCCAACACTAATGCAAATGTGTTATGCTGTGGCAATAGGCTATTTATTTGTCATTATATTTTACAAAAGCAAGTCACTTGTTCCCTGCATAATAACACATTCCCTGATAAATTCACTGTCTATATTCAATGTAGAAAATTCAAAATCGCTATATATAGTGCCTGCTTTTTTGATAGTAGTGCCGCTTGTTTATGCCATTTATATAAACAAGGCCGTCAAAGAATAAATTAAAATCCCATAAGGATTTCTATATTATGGCTTTGCTTCAAAATTAGTGCTTATTATTTAATCAAGAAAGGAAAAATTTATGAATAACAATATTATCGCCGATTATAAAATCAGACCAATGCGCATTGCCGACAATCAGGCGGTTGCAAATCTGGTCAGGGTTAATCTTGCAAACAACGGCCTTGATATTCCTGGCACAGCCTATTTTGATCCAATGCTTGATAATCTCTATGAGTTCTATTCACAAAAAGAGGGTCGGGGTTATTATGTTCTTGTAGATGCAAGCGACTATGTTGTCGGCTCAATAGGCTTTGCCGAATTTGAGCCTTTTGAAAGCTGCGCCGAGCTTCAAAAGCTATACCTGGCAGACTCTGCCAAGGGGGCAGGCCTTGGATATAAGCTTGTGGCTTTTATTGAAGAAAAGATGCAAGAAGCAGGCTACAAGGCATCATATCTTGAAACCCACCACAATCTTCAGACAGCAATTCACATATATGAAAAAATGGGTTATTCCAAAATAGAGCGCCCCAAAGAGGTGGCACACATGACCATGGACCATTTCTATTATAAAAAACTTTCGGATTAAGGTGCAACCATATGAAATTTCTACACTTATCTGACCTTCACATAGGCAAAAGAGTAAATGAATATTCCATGCTTGAAGATCAGAAATACATACTCACCAAAATAATAAATATAATAGATGAACAGCTCCCCGACGCCGTCATAATTGCAGGTGATGTTTATGACAAATCTGTTCCCTCAGCTGAGGCAGTGGAGCTTTTTGATGACTTTCTGGTGCGTTTGGCTCAAAGAAAGCTTTCTGTTTTTGTCATAAGCGGCAATCACGATTCACCTGAGCGCATTGCATTTGGTGCAAGGCTCATGCACAATAGCGGCATATATATGTCACCCGTATATAACGGCAGTATCACTCCCGTGCACATGGCCGACGAATATGGCACGCTCAATGTATGGATGCTTCCGTTTGTAAAGCCAGCCGCGGTGCGCAAGGTGTGTCAGGATGATAGCATAGAGTCATATAATGACGCCGTAAAGGCTGCAATAGAGCGCATGCCTATCAACAAAGATGAGCGCAATATTCTCATAACCCATCAGTTTGTCACAGGAGCTGAAAGAACAGAATCTGAAGAAATCTTCGTTGGCGGCACCGATAATGTGGATGTCACTGTGTTTGACTGCTTCGACTACACTGCCCTCGGTCATATCCACCGCGCACAGAGCTGCAAATCTGATAATGTGCGATACTGCGGCACTCCGCTAAAATATTCGTTTTCAGAAGCCAAAGACCAAAAAAGCGTCACCTTGGTTGAGCTAAAGCAAAAAGGCGCAGTTAGTGTGCATGTTTTACCCCTCACTCCCTTGCGTGACATGGTGGAAATTAAAGGCAAATATGATGAAATAATGCTCCGTGATTTTTACAAAAACACCTCTTGGCAAGAAGACTACACTCACATCACCCTCACCGATGAAGACGATATTCCCGATGCAATTGCAAAACTGCGCACAGTGTATCATAATCTCATGAAGCTTGATTATGACAACCTACGCACCCGAAGCTCCAATCTTATAGACGCCGCTGAAAATGACCAAAAATCCCCTGTAGAGTATTTTAGCGAATTTTATGAGCTTCAAAACAATCAACCCATGAGCAAGGTGCAGAGTGAATTTATCGAAAACCTCATTGCAGATATATGGGAGGCAGGAAAATGAGACCTCAAAAACTAATCATGTCGGCCTTTGGACCCTATGCAGGCAGAGTTGAGCTTGATTTGAGCGTTCTTGGTAATAGCGGACTTTATCTTATCACAGGCGACACAGGCGCTGGCAAAACCACCATATTTGATGCAATAACCTATGCACTTTTTGGCGAGGCGAGTGGTGATAACCGTGATGCCACCATGTTTCGCTCCAAATATGCCGAGGCAGAAACTCCCACCGAGGTTGAGTTGTATTTCACCTATGCCGAAAAAGAATATTATGTAAAAAGAAATCCCGAATATGAGCGCCCCAAAACAAGAGGGGAGGGCTCAACCATCGAAAAAGCAAACGCCGAACTGCACCTGCCGGGCGGCAGGGTGGTGACTAAGCTCAAAGAGGTCAACAGTGCCATTGCCCAGATACTCGGCATCGACGCAGCCCAGTTCACGCAGATTGCAATGATTGCTCAGGGCGATTTTCTAAAGCTCCTTCTTGCAACCACCGATGAACGAAAAAAAATATTTCAAAAGCTCTTTGTCACTCAAAACTATCATGCTCTGCAAGAAAAGCTAAAGCTGGAATCGGGCAAGCTCGGAGCTGAATATGATGCTCTCAAAAACAGCATTGCACAGTACATAAACGGTATTGTATGTGATGAAGATGATGTCCTGTCAATCAGAGTGCAAAAAGCCAAGGCAAATGAACTGCCCGTTTCAGAAATTGTTGACCTGATAAATGAGCTTATAGCTGCCGATTCTCATATCGAAGCTAAATTCAGTGCCGACATTAAGGCTTGCGATGATAGCCTGGAGGCCATCACACGCTTGCTTACCAAAGCGCAAACTCTCAAAATGGCAAAAGAGTCTCTTGATCGGGCTCAAAATGAGCTTTGCAAGGCTGAAACCATCAGTCACACACTTGCTGCACGCTTGAATGAAGCCGAAGCACATAGCGGTGAAATTGACGCACTTGTGAAGCAAATAGCCGAGCTTGAGGCAGAGCTTTCACTCTATGATGAGCTTGGCGCAGCTAAAAAACAATTGGCAGATATATCCGGTCAGATGCAAAATGACCAACAATCGCTTGGTGCAAAGACTGAGCAGGAAAAAGCCATATGTGATAAAATTTCCGAGCTTGAGAAAGAGCTTACCCACCTTTCAAATGTAGGAGCCGACAAGGCAAAGTGCGAAGCCGAAATCAGAGAGCTTTCGGCCAAAAAAGCCGACATCGACAGAGTGTCAAAAGGGCTTGATGAGCTAAAGGTGCTCAGAGAGCGGCTAAGTGTTGCACAAAGTGATTATACACGCAAATCATCTCTTGCTTCATCCGCAAGGGCACAATATGAAGCCATGCATAAAGCCTATCTTGACGAGCAGGCAGGCATCCTTGCCAATCTCCTTACCGATGGTGAGCCATGCCCTGTATGTGGATCTATCGAGCATCCGCATCCCGCCAAAGCTTCGGCTAATGCTCCTTCAAAGCAGCAACTTGAGCTTTTACAAAAGGCACTGGATGATGCTCAAGCCGATGAAAATGTTGCAAGCCAAACGGCAGGTCGCATAAAAGGTGCACTTTGCGAAAAGGAGTCAGCAGTAGCATCGCTGAGTGCCGAGCTTTTTGGCGATTGTGAGCCCGAATCGGTGAAGCATGATGTGTTATCAAAGCTTGAATTTTGCACATGTAAGCTTTCGAAAATAGAAAAAGATGAACTGCGCAAAGCAGACATCGAAAAGCGCCTGCCAATAGGCAGAGAAAAGCTTGAAATAGTATTGAAAGAAATCGATGTTTTGCGCCAAAACATTGCCAAAGGCGAGGCCATGAGCATAGCTTTATCAAATAGCATTGCCACACTCTCACAAAAGCTCAGCTTTGAAAGCAGGAACGAGGCAGAGTGCGCTAAAGCCAAGCTGCAATCACAAAAACAAAAGCTTGAAGATGAGCTTAAAAATGCCAAAGCTGCCTTTGATGACAATGCCAAGACCATAGTGGCAATAAAGAGCGCAATAGAAGAAAACCAAAAGCTCCTCACAGCTGCTTCACCCATCGATGAAGCACGCCAACTTGAAAAGCAGCAAGAGTTAAAGCATAGGCGCGAAGAGCTTTTGAGCCTTCAAAAGAGCATACATTCGCGCAAGTCGGCAAATGTGGTGATATTAGACAGTATCACTCAAAAACTCGACCAAATCAGAGAAGTTGAAGAAAAATGGACATGGCTCAAATCTCTTTCCAACACTGCCAACGGCAACATCAGTGGCAAGGAAAAGGTTATGCTCGAGACCTATGTTCAGATGACATATTTTGATCGCATTATAAATCGTGCCAACACGCGATTCATGGTGATGTCGGGTGGACAATACGAACTGAAGCGGCGCATTGAGCCTGCCAACAACCGAAGCCAGAGTGGTCTTGAGCTCGATGTGATTGACCATTACAACGGCAGCTGCCGAAGCGTCAAAACCCTCTCTGGTGGAGAGTCGTTTAAGGCATCACTTTCGCTTGCTCTGGGTCTGTCTGACGAAATCCAGTCATCAGCAGGCGGCATCAGGCTCGACACCATGTTTGTAGACGAGGGCTTTGGCTCTCTCGATGAAGAATCGCTCTCACAGGCAATCAGGGCGCTTTCTTCCCTTGCCGATGGCAACAGACTCGTGGGCATTATATCACATGTCAACGAACTCAAAGAACGCATTGACAAGCAGATAGTAGTCAAAAAACAACAAAGCGGCGGAAGTCGCATAAACATAATTATTTAAAGGAGTGTTTCCATAATGAAAAAACTGTATAAATCCAAATCAGACAAAAAGCTTTGCGGTGTATGCTCCGGCATTGCCCACTATTTTCAGCTCGATCCCACACTCATTCGCCTTGCATGGGTGGTTTTCACTCTTCTTGGCGGCTCGGGCATCATAGCCTATATCATTGCGGCAATCATCATGCCCGATGATGAAATTTTATAACAGGAAGGGTTTTTAACATGAAAATGCTTTTGAGCAATGCTTTGATTGTGCTGGCTTTGCTTTTTTGGATTGTAGTGGCTATACATTTTGTCAAAGCATTTTTTTCACCCGTCAAAACAGTCAAGGCAGTTGTTGCCGATAAATACATAAGGCACACTGCATCACGCTTTGATAGCTTGTTTAAAAGAAAGATGCACATCGTTGTGTTCAAATCGGGCAGCAAAAAGCTTTCGTTTGGCGTGAGTCCTTTTTCATATGATGGCTATGCCATCAATGAAAAAGGCAGTCTTACCTACAAAGGCAACAGACTTATTGATTTTAAATAGCATATCTTAAAAATTAACACACAAAAAGCGCAAAGCAATGAAAATTTGCTTTGCGCTTTTTTGTTTATCTTATTATATCTTCAGCAGTGCATATCGTT
>JAFVSB010000135.1 GCA_017503945.1 Clostridia bacterium | reverse complement strand
TTTAGCTGCTATGATGAAAAGGTTTTAGTGTCTGCCAAAAAATCACTTGGTGACAGATAAATGTAATTTCAAAGGATGCAAAGATATTAGCTTTGCATCCTTTTTCACCTTTTGCTTCTTTGGGGAATATATTAAAAGCGGAGGTGAATGACAAATGTTAAATTGTAGTTGTGAATGCAGATACAACTGTGCTCTTGTGAGTGTCACTGCAAGCATCATCATAGGCATCATTACAGCTTTTCTAAAGTTTTTTGCCGTTATTGCACCCACTGCCGCTTTTTATTGGGTTCTTTTTGGCATAGCTGTGGTATATCCTGCAGTGGTTTTGCTTTCTTCCCAAGGCAGGGGTGGCTATGAAAACACTTGCATATGCTCTGCGATTGGCGGCCTTATCACAGGCATTGCGGGCACTATCATCACATCACTTATCCTTCTTGGCATAACTTTTGCTGCCACCAGCATAATAGGTGCCATCATAACAGGACTTGCACTTGCGTTCTTTACCTTGCTCATTGCAAATGTTCTTTGCTTGATTATTTGCAAAGCGAACTGCAGAGCCGTCAGAGAAATCTGATGCTTTTATTTTGCAGTTTGCTTGCTCGCTGCACTGTGAGAGTGCAGCGAGCTTTTTTATATAATGGTGTTGACTTTTGGGCGGGTGTGTGATATAATCATGTTAATTAATTCAAGCAATAAATAAATTAATTCAAGCAATAAATTAATTAATATAATGGAGGTAAACCAAATGTCAAACAACACAGATTTTCGTTACAACACCGGAGCTACCAAAGTTCCGTGGGCAGCAGTAGGTGAGAACTACAATGCTGCAGACCTTATGGAGGTAATAAGCTTCCTCATGCAGGGTGATGGCCCTGAATATGAGCAGGCAATAAATGCAGTGTATGAGCAGGTTAAAAAGCTCGACGCTGTGTCCACACCTCCCGGAAAGCTCACAACCGACAAGCAGGTTGCTGCAGCAGAGGCGGCTTGCAATGAGTATCTCGGCACAGATTCTTCTACCTTTGTTACCAACTGTACTGCAGGTTTTGAAATTGCTTACAAATATGCAGGCATCAAAGAAGGTGACGAGGTTATCGTTCCTGCAATCACATTTGTTGCCACAATGGCATATCCTCTTGCAGTAGGCGCAAAACTCGTGTTTGCCGATGTTGATCCCCGCACACTCAACATGGACCCTGCTGATGTTGCACGCAAAATCACTCCCAAAACCAAGATGATTGTTCCTGTACATATCGGCGGTTATCCTGTAGACCTTGACCCCATCATCGAGCTTGCCAGAGAACACAACATCCTCGTGCTTGAAGATGCTGCTCACGCATTCGGTGCAGAATACAAGGGCAAAAAAATCGGCACAATCGGTGATTTTGCAGCTTACAGCTTCCACGAAGTTAAAAACATCACCTCTTTTGGTGAGGGCGGTATTGTTACCACCACAATCCCCGGCTTTGGCGCAGATATGAAGCGTGCCCGTTTCCTCGGTCTTGACTTCGGCACCACTCCCATCAAGGATTGGCTCTACAATGTAACTCCTATCCAGGGCAAAGAAAAACCCTTTGTTGCTCTTAACTATTCACCCACCGAAATTCAGGGCCTTGGTCTCAGACTTCAGGTGGCTCGTAATGAAGAAATCATCGCTCAGAGAAGAAGAGCTGCAGAATATCTCAACAGCCGTTTTGAAGGCAATCCTGCTATTATTCCTCAGGATCTCGGCAATGACGATATCAAACCCACATTCCATCTCTATCTTCTCCAGATTGATCCTGCTCTTGCAGGCGGCGATGTGCAGACTCTCAAGAAAAAACTCGAAGAAAAGAGCGTTACCACTATTCCTCACTTTGGTCCCCTCTATCGCTTCAGAGTTGTAACCGAAATGGGTTATGACCCCGAAGAAATGGCAAAAACATGCCCCAACTGTGAAGAAGTGTTCTACAAACGCTTTACACACCTTCCTCTCTATGGTCTGTCCGACGAACAGCTCGAATACATGGCAGATGCAGTTCTCGAAGCAGTTGCAGAGATGCAGGCAGGCAAATAATTCAGTCAAAAATCAATCAAAAGGGCGTGTCTCAATAAGTGATTTTTCACTCAATTGAGGCAACGCCCTCTTTTTCTGCCCAAAATGTGGATAACTTTTAGAAATTTCATTAATTTTTGGTGCACAAAATAAAGCTCGTTGTTTTACGAACTATTTGAT
>JAFVSB010000012.1 GCA_017503945.1 Clostridia bacterium | reverse complement strand
TCACATAATAAGGCATACCCAAAATCAGCTTTTGATTTTCCACCTCGCCAAGTGTCAGAGTGATGCATTTTTCTGCCCAACCAAGGCCACTCACAGGCCCTGCGGTTTTACCCCCCGCATAGTATTGGTCATATGCCATCAACGCAATATAGTCTGCAATTTCAGATAGCTTGTCTCTGTCGTAACACATTGACCAATTAAGGCTTGTCGGCTCATATCTGTTTACATCAACCGATACAGTCACACCAAGAGTGTGCGCCATGAGTGTGATTTCTTTCACATGATTTGTGTATGCACCTTTATCCGTTGAATACATGTTTTCAAAATCAAAATTTATTCCGTCGAGAGAATATTTGAGCATATACTCCATCAGATAATCAGCCGATTGTTTTCTTGCTGCAGGGCTGTTTAAAAATACTGATGCGGTATTAATATCAAAATCGGTTTTATACATTGCCCATATTTCGTAGTTGTTGGCTCTGGCATAGTTCACATAAGCGTCATTCAGAGAAGAGTTAAAATAAAGTATCTGCCCCGATTCAGTGTGAAGACCATCAACAGCGTTGCCGCTTCTTTGCAAGCTCGACACTCTGAAACAGGTGGGGGATACCACATTAACTCCCACGGTTTCATATTTTGGAGGCTGTGTAAACACTTCCCAGGTTAAGTTTATAGGCCCGCTTTTAATAATGCGGCTGTTGTGTTCAAACACCTTGGTAGCGCTATTTTGAGTGATGAGTTTAATTTTTGATTTACCCGAATATGTTTTTGCCACACCGTTTATGCTTCTTTTCACTTTGTATGTTGCCTCAAAGGTTGTGAAGGGGCCCTTTTGTGCAAAGCTGTCAAAGCTCAGGTCACTCATCTGATTTTCCACCGTGTAGCCAAGTGATTTTGCTTTTTCATATGTGTATTTTATATATTGGCTGTCGTTTAATGCACTGCCTATTATCTCATTGTGAATGTTTGAAAAATAGTCTGTCAAAAATTTATGAGCCACATACAAAGTCTCATTGGCTGAACCGGGCGCCATATATTTATTCATTGCAGACATAATCATAGATGCAGCTTCAGCGCGTGTAGTTTTTGCATAAGGCCTGAAACTGCCGTCGGGGTAGCCGTTGATTATTCCGTCAGCTGATATTTTAGAAAGCTGGCTGATGTATTTGTATTGAGCATCGATATCAGTATAATTGATTTTTTTGTCGGCATCACCACTTGCAGTAAGCCTCGAAAGCATAAGCATTATTTCTTCTCTGGTAACCATGTTATCAGGTCGAAAAGTATTATCAGGGAAGCCGTCAATTAGTCCTGCATCATAAGCAGCGCTTATGTTATCAAAAAAAATATTGTCTTTTGCTACATCTTTAAACACCTGATTGCTTGATTTGCTTGTCAGCCCAAAGGCTCTTGTCACAAGTGCAGCAAATTCACCTCGAGTGATTATGTCATCAGGCTCGCAGTAGCCGTTATAACCATTCATAACACCCAAAGCTTTCAAGGTTTCT
>JAFVSB010000134.1 GCA_017503945.1 Clostridia bacterium | reverse complement strand
GCAGCGTCCGCTTCCTTCGGTTACAATGAAGACGAAATCGTATCATCCGACATCATCGGCATCACCTACGGTTCACTCTTCGATGCTACTCAGACAATGGTTTCCAAAGTAGCTGATGACCTCTATGAAGTTCAGGTTGTTTCATGGTATGACAATGAAAACTCCTACACCAGCCAGATGGTTAGAACAATCAAATACTTTGCAGAGCTTGCATAATTTGAATTTTAAATTCACCAAACACTCCGAAATTTTTTCGGAGTGTTTTTTTGTGCACAAAATTTAAAAAACCCCTTTTCAATCATATGATTTTGGTGTATAATGTAAAATGTATAATAGTCTGGTTTGAAAAGAGGAATACAATGTCTGATAAAAATAAGATTAATACTAAAATTTTTGGCAATGACTATACATTGGTTGGTTCAGAGAGCAAGGAGCATCTTCTCAGAGTGTGTAATGAGGTTGATGATACAATGCGCAAAATTGCTCAGGACCCATCTCTCAAGCCTCTCAAAATATCGGTGCTCACTGCCATCAATATGTGTAATGAGCTTTGCAAGACTCGTGACAGGCTCGATGATGTCATGTCAGAGCTTGATGCATGCAAAGATGAAGTCATGGCACTTCGCTCAGAAATCCAGGCTCTCGAAGAAGAAAAAAGATTTCTCAAAAATGAAATCCAGATAAGAAAGAACGGTTTAAGATAATGAACACACCAATCGAAATCCTCGCTCCGGGCGGGAGCTTAGAGTGCATTAAAGCTGCCATCGACAGTGGCGCCGACGCGGTGTATTTTGGCGGTGCACGCTTTGGTGCACGCTCAGGTGCCGTCAATCTTTCAAATGAACAGATTATCGAAGCTGTGCAGTATGCGCACCTTCGCTTCAAAAGAGTGTATGTAACGGTCAACACTCTCATTGCCGATGATGAACTCGGCGATGCTTTTGAATTTATAAAATTTTGCTATGGTGCAGGAGTCGATGGTGTGATTGTGCAGGACCTTGGCATTGTCAACATGATGGGCACCTACTTCCCCGACATGCGCCTTCATGCCAGCACCCAGCTCACAGTGCACAATCTCTCAGGGGCTCTTCAGGCTCAGAAAATGGGCTTTGACAGGGTGGTTTTGTCGAGGGAGCTGTCTTTTGATGAAATCCGCCACAATGCTTCAAATTGTGACATAGAGCTTGAAGTGTTTGTGCATGGTGCTCTTTGCATGAGCTACTCAGGTCAGTGCCTCATGTCGAGCTTTCTTGGCGGTCGTAGCGGCAATCGCGGTTCGTGTGCTCAGCCTTGCCGACTGGCATATACGCTCATGGACTCCAACGGCAATCAGATTTCTGAGCAAGGCAAATATCTTCTCAGCCTCAAGGACCTTTGCCTCATTGATTATGTGTCGGAGCTCAAAGCTGCGGGCGTTACCTCTCTCAAAATAGAGGGGCGCATGAAGAGTGAAGCATATGTGAGTGCTGTGGCGGGTCTTTATGATAAATATCGCAATGGAGGCACTGTCGCTTCTGATGACAAACGCCTGCTCACCGACATATTTTCGCGAGGCGGTTTTACCGATGGCTATTATAAAGGCGAATACGGCAGAAAAATGCTTAGCTATTCATCTAATCATGACAATATTTTTTCCTCTGCCACCGATGATGTAATAGAGCGTGCCCGCAATTTTGCTACCAAAGATTATTCTATTGGTGTCGATGCGCATTTTGTTATGAAAGCAGGGCATAGGCCTGAGTTTTCGGTTTGCTATGATGGTCACACATTTTCATCAAAAGGGGATAGTATCGCCGAGATGGCAGCAAACGCTCCCGTCACTGCCGAGAGAATCACTCAGCAGCTTTCAAAGCTTGGCGGCACTGTTTTTAGCTATAATAATCTCACTGTGGATGCAGATGATGGCCTTTATATTTCTGTTAAAGACATCAATAACCTCAGGCGAAGCGTGTTTTCTGATTTGCAAGCCTATATTCTCGGCACAAATCGTCAATACAAAGGTGCAGATTTTTCCGTCATCAGACCGCAAAAGAAAAGCCAAACTCCCATTCTCACCGCATCAGTCATCACATCAGAGCAGGCGCATATGGCATATGACCTTGGCTTTGAGCGCATCTATGTGCCATATGATGTATATACATCTGATTCAAAATTTTTCGGCAGCGCCCCCGATGTGTTTGTGGTAAAGCTTCCCCCTGTGATGCACGACACTCGCCCCGTTGATGTGGGTGTCATCAAAACCGATGCAGTGTGCATCACAAATATTGGTCAGCTCTCTGTTATCCCCGAGGGCAAGACGGTGTATGCAGACTATCGCCTCAACACCTTCAATTCCCTTGCTATAAAGCAGCTCATGAAAATGGGCGTGTCGGGTGTCACAATGTCTGCCGAGCTCACCATAGCGCAGCTAAAAGGCATTGCAATGTCAATTCCGTGTGAGCTTGTGGTGTATGGCAGAGTTTCCATGATGACAGTGCGCAACTGCCTTGTGCGCTCATCTTTCGGCAAATGCTCATGCAAAAGAGGGGAGATATATTATCTCAAAGACCGCAAAAACATTTGCTTCCCCGTCATTTGTGACAAAAGCTCATGCACCAATGTGATATACAACAGCGCCCCCATTGTCATGTCTGACCGCATGAAAGAGCTTGATGATATAGGTGCTTCGGCATATAGGTTTGATTTTACCACCGAAACACCCATGGAAATGGAAAAAATTGTCACCATGTATGACAAAGGCAAAAAGAGCGAATCGTTCTTCACAAGAGGTCACTACTATAATTCTGTTTTATAAAGGAAGGTTTATACAATGGACATAGCTAAGATTAATATTAAATTTTTGGACAATAATAAAGAAAAAGCAGTGCCTTTTTATGCAACCGAAGGCTCTGCAGGCATGGACCTCAAGGCTGTGCTTAGCGAGAGCATCACTCTTGCTCCGCTTGAGCGCGCCCTCATTCCCACAGGTATTGCAATTTCACTTCCGGGCCCCAAATACGGTGCATTTCTCTTTGCGCGTTCAGGTCTTGCATCAAAGCATGGCATAACACTTGCAAATTGCGTTGGCGTAATCGACAGTGACTACACCGGTGAAATCAAGGTGGCGCTTGTGAACCTTAGCAACGAGCCCTACACAATAACCGACGGTGAGCGAATTGCTCAAATGGTAATCATGGAAGTTGCCAAGGCTGATTTCACTGTGACCGATTCTCTCCAGAAAACCGAAAGAGGCAGCGGCGGCTTTGGCTCCACAGGCTCTTTCTGATAGCGGGGTATTAACATGAATTTTGTTCTTGCTTCAAAATCTCCGCGCCGCAAAGAAATTCTCTCCGGCGTGGGCCTTCAGTTTGATATAATTGAAAGCAATGTTGATGAAAGCACTGTTTCCAAAGAGCTTCCGCCTCATTTTTATGTGCAGGAGCTTGCCATGCTCAAATCCACCGATATAGCATCTAAAATAAAAGGTTCGTCATATGTAATCGGTGCCGACACCGTTGTGGTGAGCAATGGCAAAATAATAGGCAAGCCCCAAAGCTTTGAAGATGCATTTAATATGCTTTCTTCATTTTCGGGCTCATCTCATAAGGTGATATCAGGCATATCTGTCACAAACAGTGAAGATATGACCACCGTGACCGACTATTGTGAAACCGAAGTGGTGTTTTATCCAATGAGTGATGCTGAAATTTCAGATTATATAAATACATACAAACCCTATGACAAAGCAGGTGCATATGGAATTCAGGAATATGCAGGAGTTTTTGTTGAAAAGATAAACGGTGACTATTACAATGTTGTTGGTCTGCCGCTTTCAAAGCTTTATCAGCTTTTAAAAAGGGAGTTTGGTGTAATAATCTGAAAGGGGCATGACCTGTGTCTAAAAAAGATATAGGAATCGACCTTGGAACCGCTAACACTTTGATATATCAGAAAACAAAAGGCATAGTGCTCGACGAGCCCAGCGTTGTTGCAGTTGACTCTGCCACTGGTCACATCATCGCCGTGGGCAAAGAAGCAAAAGAAATGCTGGGGCGTACCCCTGCAGGCATAAAGGCAGTGCGCCCCATCACCGATGGCGTCATTGCCGACTTTGAATCTGCAGGAGCAATGCTTGCATTTTTTATAAAAAAAGTTCTCGCATCTTCAGGCTCAAAACCACGCGCCGCCATTGGCGTGCCCACAGGCATCACAGCCGTGGAGCGCAAGGCGGCAATCGAGGTTGCACTGCGTGCAGGCATACGCGATGTTGCCCTTGTTGATGAGCCAATGGCGGCAGCTATTGGCGCAGGGCTTGCAATTGATGCGCCGTCGGGCATTATGATAGTGGACATTGGCGGCGGCACAAGCGAGGTGGCTGTGATTTGTCTGGGCGGCATTGTGGCCAGAAAAACTGTGCGCACAGGCGGCGATACTCTCGACAGAGCCATCATAAGCCATATTCGCAAAAAATATGGAATTTGCACAGGCTTTCAAAGTGCCGAAGACATCAAGCTAAAGCTTGGCACTGTGATGAAAAACTCCGGCGCCTACCGTCATCAGGTAAACGGGCGCAACACAGGCACAGGTCTTCCGTGCAGCACCTTTGTCACAGGTGATGATATCCGCGCGGCACTCGTTGGCGAAATTCACTCAATCATCGACGCCATAAAATCAGTGCTCGAAGATACTCCGCCTGAGCTTTCGGGTGACATTTTGAATTCGGGAATAGTTCTCACAGGCGGCGGAGCTTTCATAAACGGCATTGACCGCCTCATTTGCAGCATAACGGGCATGCCGGTGCGCGTGGCAGAAAATCCGCTTGAGTGTGTAGCGCTTGGTTTGGGTGTGCTCATAGACGACAAAGATGCAAACAAGAAGATATTTAAAACAAAATAGCTTATAGCAGGTGTGTACAAATGAATTTTTTTAAAGATAACAAAAATATTATAATCATCACTTTAATAACGGTGCTCTTCGTGTCTTTGATGATAGCATCTACAGTGGGCAAACCCAATGCGGGCATCGTTTCCAACACCATTGGTGTGGTGCTGAGGCCCTTTCAGTCAGTGGGCACATATATCACAAATTGCTTAAGATATGGCGCCGATGCTGACAAGTTTGCCACCGAAAACACTCTTTTAAAGCAGCAGCTCATCGTGATGACCCAAAAAGCAGCCGACTATGATAAGCTCTCCGCCGAAAACGAAAGGCTTCGTTCTATGCTTGAATTGTCCAAATCATCTACCCAATACAATCTCAAGGCTGCCAGCGTAATTGGCACAGACACCGAAAACTGGACAAGCGTAATCAGGCTCGACAAAGGCCTTAGCGACGGCATAAAGAAAAATGACGCCGTCATCACTGAAACGGGGCTTGTGGGCTATGTCAGCGAGGTTGGCAGAACATGGTCCACGGTGGTCACAGTAATCGATGCATCAAGCTCTGTGGGTGCAATTGTGGACCGTATCGGCGAATATTGTATGGTACAAGGCGATGTCACCTTGTTTGATAAGGGTTTTTGCTCCATCAATTATCTCACCACCGAGTCTTCCGTTTCAGTTGGCGACATTGTCACCACCTCGGGGGTAGGCGGTGTGTATCCTGAGGGAATAGTTGTAGGCAAAATCAACGAAATCAACTCCAG
>JAFVSB010000133.1 GCA_017503945.1 Clostridia bacterium | reverse complement strand
TCAAAGTTATGGGTATACCATGGGTCGGCAATGTCGCCTCCGCCTGCAAAATCAAGCAGCTTGTGAACCTTTGAGTCGGTATCTTTACCAATAATTCTCAAAAGATTTCGCAAGTTGTTTGAATCCATAACCACAATATAATCAAAATGTGCATAGTCAGCCTTACTAAATTGCACAGCCCGTTTGCCATCGGCAGATATGCCCACCTCGGCAAGTTTTTTTCTTGTGCCATAGTGCACTGCGTTGCCTATCTCCTCTGTACTTGTTGCCGATGAGCATATTTCAAAATACTCGGCAACACCTGCTTTTTTCACCATGTCTTTAAACACAAATTCTGCCATAGGACTTCGGCATATATTTCCGTGACACACAAAGTTTATTTTTATCATTGTTATCAGCTCCAATGGATATATTCTATCAGCACCAAGCCGAAAAATCAACACAAAAAAGAAATTTTTTCTAAGTTGATTTGATAAAACGATTGCGATTGCTCATTTAATGAGAAAACTCCATTTGTATTGTGCAGCCTCAATATTGTTCAATGTGGAGAAATTCACCTTTAGTTATTGTCTAAATTGCTTGTTCATGATATAATAAATGAGAAATCCCATAAATAATGTTGAAGGTTGCCTGAAATATGAATGGGAATTTGTGAGGTGAAGCAAAATGAAAATATTAATGCGCGAATATGAAGAAAAAGACTTAATTGAAATGATACAAATCTGGAACGAAATTGTTGAGGAAGCAAATGCATTCCCGCAAGAAGAATATTTAACTCTTGAAAGCGGAGGGAGTTTCTTTGCAGCGCAAACTTATACAGGCGTTGCGGCAGATGCCGAAACAAATAAAATATATGGGCTTTATATTTTACATCCAAACAATATTGGCAGATGTGGTCATATTTGCAATGCAAGCTATGCAGTAAGTTCTCAAAGCAGGGGATTGCATATAGGCGAAAAAATGGTGTTGGATTGCATTGAGCAGGGCCGCAAACACGGTTTTTCTATTTTGCAATTCAATGCAGTTGTTGCAACAAATACCCATGCCAGACATTTATATGAGCGTCTCGGATTTACTCAATTAGGAACAATTCCAAAAGGGTTTCGCATGAATGATGGACACTTTGAAGACATTTGTCCTTATTATCGAGTTTTATGATTTCAGGTTTATCTATAATTTTGCTGTGAACTACCTGAAAAAAGGAGAAAACATATGAAAAAAGATTCACTGTTACAAATGCTAAAATTCACCCTCTTTTCAATTTCGGCAGGATTAGTGCAGATTGTATCATTTGCGCTGTTTAATGAGCTCTTTGGGTGGATATACTGGGCATCGTATTTGAGTGCACTTATCCTGTCAATAATATGGAATTTCACCCTTAACAGGCAATACACCTTCAAATCTGCCGCCAACATTCCTGTTGCCATGGCAAAGCTTTTTGGTTTTTACATAGTTTTCACTCCTGTGTCAACCTGGCTTGGCCATTTGGCAGAAAGCGGCGGAATAAACGAATATATCGTGCTTTTGGTAACTATGCTTTCGAATTTTGTGCTTGAATTTTTGTATTCCAAATTTGTTATGTATAAAAATCAGGAAAACACAAGACAAAGCAAATGAGATTGAATATAAGCAAAAATCAGAAAGGAATGTAGTGTTTTGAATATATGTCATAACACTTAAGGAAACTGCATTGAACAATCCACAGAAAAAACCATTACTTTTTAAAATAATCATCTACTTACTTCGCATATTCTATCCCAAAATGGAAGTGGTTGGGCTTGAAAATCTGCCCGATGAGCCTTGCATTATTGTGGGCAATCACGCGCAGATTCACGGTCCGATTGCCTGCGAATTGTATTTTCCGCACTATTACTATACCTGGTGTGCTGCTCCGATGATGAAGCTCAAAGAAGTTCCGTCATATGCATATCAGGATTTTTGGTCGCAAAAGCCAAGGTTTTTACGCCCTCTTTTCAAGCTTGCTTCCTATATAATTGCGCCTTTGTCTGTGCTTATTTTCAACAATGCGCGCACTATTGCTGTCTATAAGGACAACAGGGTATTAAGAACCTTCAGGCAATCCATTGCTATGCTCCAGTCCAAAAATAATGTTGTTATTTTTCCTGAGCATGATAAAAAACACAACAATATAATCTATGATTTTCAAGAAGGTTTTGTGGATGTGGCTCGTTTTTATCATAAACGAACAGGCAAGCAGCTATATTTCGTTCCACTCTACATATCACCCAAACTTAAAAAGATGTGTCTGGGTAAACCTGTAAAATTTTCTTATGCAGTACCTGCAGTGCAGGAGCGCCGCCGAATATGTGATTATCTGATGAGTGAGATCACACACCTTGCCCGCAATTTGCCCGAACACACAGTGATACCTTATCGAAATATATCTAAGCGTCTATATCCCAAAAACACACAAAAGGAGCCAAAAAATGAGAACGCCCGAAGTTGATTACAGTCAGTTTAGTTTTTCAAAATTGAACTTACCTCAGTTTTCACATTTGAAACTTCTTTCTGGCTGGTTGGTATATTTTGCGCTTTATTTTCTCACCGAAAACCTAATCCCTGCAGAAAAATGCCATGTTATTCACTGCTCACTCGATGACATCATTCCGTTTTGTGAATGGTTTTTGCTGCCGTATGTGTTTTGGTATGCTCTTATTGTATTTTCGCTCGGCTACTTTGCACTCTATGATGTTGACAGCTTTAAAAAATTGCAAACTTATATAATCATCACTCAGATTGTTGCTATGGCTATATACATAATCTATCCCAGTTGTCAGAATCTGCGCCCTGCAGAATTTGCCGAAAAAAATTTCCTCACATATTGCATAAGCCTCATATATTCTTTCGACACCAACACAGGAGTCTGCCCATCACTGCACTGCGCCTATTCCATTGGCATTGCCTCAGTTTGGCTCAGAGCAAAGAATGTATCTTGGCTTTGGAAAATATTTGTTGTTATAGCTGCTATTTTGATTTGCGCCTCTACAGTGTTCATTAAGCAACATTCAGCGGTAGATTTTTTTGTGGCATTGCCCGTATGTTTGCTTGCTGAAATATTGGTATTTAAAGTATTTTTCAAAAAAGCATAAAATTTCAGGAGGAACCTAATTATGAAGGATTTTATTTACTATGCGCCTACCAAGGTGTTTTTTGGCAAAGATAAGCACAAAGACATAGGCAAAATAATCAGTGAATATGGATATGACAATATAATGCTCCAATATGGACAGGGCAGCATAAAAAAATCAGGGCTTTATGATGAGGTTATGACTGCGCTTTCAGACTATGGCATCAATGTTGTTGAAATGGGCGGTGTCGAGCCGAATCCAAAGCTATCATTTGTTCGCAACGCGGTGAAAGTAGCCCGAGACAATAATGTTCAGATGATACTCGCCGTTGGCGGCGGAAGCGTGCTCGATTCTTGCAAATACACTGCATCAGGTGCTTTAATGGATTGTGACCCGTGGGATTTTCCCACACGCAAAGCAGTTGTTGATAAGGCGCTCCCTGTTGGCTGCATTCTCACTATTGCTGCGGCAGGCAGCGAAATGAGTTCGTCGGCAGTTATTTCCAACACAGAGCTTAATATGAAACGAGGCTATAACAGTGACTTCAACAGATGTAAATTTACTGTTATGAATCCCGAACTCACATACACCGTATCCAAATATCAGACGGCATGTGGCGTGGTTGATATAATGGCACATACAATGGAGCGGTATTTCATGCCATGTGAGCCAACCGACCTCACGGACCGTATTGCCGAGGGTGTTTTGAAAGCTACAATTTCAGCAGGTGCCACACTCATGGAAAATCCCCGCGATTATGATGCACGCGCCAATATGATGTGGGCATCAAGCCTTTCTCACAATGATCTTACAGGCTGTGGCCGTGAAAATGCTTTGCCGGTGCATCAGCTTGAGCATGCATTAAGCGGTGAATATGACCGTATAGCTCATGGCGCAGGCCTTGCAGTGCTTTTCCCTGCATGGGACAAGTATATGTACAAACATAATATTGCGCGTTTTGCTCAGTTTGCACGCCGTGTGTGGGATTGCACTCAGGCAGATGATGAAGCGTCTGCACTTTGCGGCATAGAAAAAATGGCTGAATTTTTCAGCTCGCTCGGCATGCCGTCGGCTCTTTCAGATTTTGGCCTTGATGAAAGCTGCATTGACACCCT
>JAFVSB010000132.1 GCA_017503945.1 Clostridia bacterium | reverse complement strand
GCCGCTTCGATCATTGGCAAGAACGCGTACGGTCACGCCGGATCCGGCTTTGGCGGTATTTTCGCGATAGCGACGGCCGAAGGACAGCGCAAATTCACGCACATCTTTGGCATCAAACTGCAAAAAACCGGCAACCTGAGGGACGAACTTGGAAAGAAGCATCAAAATATATGATGCTGCGCAAAGCATTGCTGCAGATGTAAGATTTTTGGTTGAAGTTTTCATGGCAAACAGTCCTTTCTGACAAAAAAATGCCCTGCAGAAAATCTGCAGGGCAAAAACAAGCATAAAATCATCTTCTCTCATCCGGACTTAGCGAAGGAGATTTTACTCTCCGTCGGGCTCACCGTCTGCTATGGAATTTCACCAAATCAGCTCTTTTGAAGCTCGCGGGCTATACCGCCGGTGGGGAATTGCACCCCGCCCTGAAGACACATTTATTATATTACATTATATTATTTAAGTCAAGATATGTTGCTAAAAACTTATGTCACACAGCACTGCCTTGTGCTCCTGAAAAGATGCCTTTACATCTATTATGCGTTGATTGAGTGAGCCGCGAAAGCGCATGTTGAGCTCGGTGTTGTCTTTTTCATACTTGCCGTCCACAAGCACATCACACAATTCCAGAAGTTTTCGTTTGTCGCGGTCATATACCAGATTTTCATACACATATCCTGAATATACCCATATGGTTTTATCGGTATTTTCCTTTATGGCTTTAGCAAGAAAATAGAGTGCCTCGCTTTGTTCAAAGGGCTCACCGCCACTGAAAGTGATATTGGTGATGAAGCTTTGCGTGAGGTTGTCATACACCTCGCCAAGAGTGACCTCTTTGCCGGCCTGATAGTCCCAGGTTTGGGGATTGTGGCATCCGTCGCACCTGTGGGGGCAGCCACTCAAAAAAAGCACATCACGAAATCCAGTGCCGTCAACCGACGATGAGTGAACTATGTCCATTATTTGAATTTTTATGTCTTTCCAATCAGATGTCATGTGTAACTCTATCCTTTAACTCAGCTTTTTTGGCGTGGTTCCAGTTGTTTACGCTGCCCACGAGGTATCCTGTGATACGCTGGATAACATCAATGCTTTCGCTGCCGCATCTGGGGCAGGCGGTGATGTCTTTTTCGGCATTTTCAAAACCACAATCAAGGCAACGGTTGCGGGTGTGGTTGACCGAGCCATAGCCAATGTTGAGCTTGTCCATGAGGTCAACGGTCTGCATAACACATTCGGGATTGTGGGTAGCGTCACCGTCGAGCTCCACATAGAAGATGTGGCCTCCGCGCTCAAGGTCATGATATGGAGCTTCGATGCGGGCTTTGTGCTCAACAGAGCATTTGTACCACACGGGGATGTGAGAGCTGTTGGTGTAATATTCCTTGTCGGTGATATCTTTTATCATGCCAAACTGTTCGCGGTCCTTTTTGGTGAATTTGCCGCTGAGGCCCTCGGCAGGAGTGCCGAGAAGACTATAGTTGAGGTTTTTATCGGAAGATATTTCATTGATTCGGTCGCGCATGTGAGTGACAATCTTAAGGCCAAGCGCCTGTGCTTCGTCACTTTCACCGTGGTGTTTGCCTGTGAGAGCAATGAGAGCCTCAGCCAGACCAATAAAGCCTATGCCGAGGGTGCCTGTTTTCAAGAGATTTTTGACAGGCTCGTCAAATGCGATGTTTTCGCTGCCTTCCCACATGCCGTCCATGAGCATGGGGAACTGTTTTTTGATGGCAGTGCGCTGGAAGCAATAGCGATCATAGAGCTGTGCGGCTGCCACATCAATGCACTTGTCAAGATTACGGAAAAATATTGAAAGCTTCTCGTCGAAATCGGAAATATTCATACATTCGAGTGCAAGCTTAACGATATTGATGGTGGTGAACGAAAGATTGCCTCTGCCAACAGAGGTTTTCTCGCCGTGGCGGTTTTCAAACACACGGGTTCTGCAGCCCATGGTGGCTGTTTCATACATAAAACGGCGCGGGTCATTGATATCCCACTTTTCGTGCTGATTGAAGGTGGCATCGAGGTTCAAAAAATTGGGGAAGAAACGCTTTGCGGTAACCTTGCATGCAAGCTTATACAAATCGTAGTTGCGGTCAGTGGGCAAATAGCTCACACCGCGTTTTTTCTTCCATATCTGAATGGGAAAGATGGGAGTTTCGCCGTTGCCTACACCGCGGTAGGTGGAGTTGAGAATCTCACGAATGACGCATCTGCCCTCTGCCGAGGTATCGGTGCCATAGTTGATGGAGGAAAATACAACCTGGTTGCCGCCGCGCGAATGGATGGTGTTCATGTTGTGAATGAATGATTCCATTGCCTGATGCACACGGTTTACAGTCATGTTCATAGCATGCTGAACATACCTCTCTTCGCCCGAAAGTTCATCAAGCGGACGGTTGATATAGTCCTCAACCTCTTTGTTTTTATATGCCGAAAGGTCACAGAGCGTGAGCTTTTCAACCTTTTCGAGCTCTTCAATAAAAGTGTAGCGCACAAAAGGTGCCATGTAGAAATCAAAGGCAGGAATAGCCTGACCGCCATGCATTTCGTTCTGAATGGTTTCCATCGATATACATGCAATTATTGCAGCAGTTTCGATTCTTTTGGCAGGACGGGAAGAACTGTGCCCTGAATGGAAACCATCTTTTAAAATACGGTCAAGCGGATGCTGGAGGCAGGTAAGCGACTTGGTGGGATAGTAGTCAGCATCGTGAATGTGGATATAATTGCTCTTGACATAATCCTTGGAGGTATCGGAAAGAAGCATATCAAGAACAAAGGGTTTGGAGCTTTCACTTGCAAATTTCATCATCATGCCGGCAGGGGTGTCGGTGTTCATGTTGGCATTTTCTTTGGTTACTTCGTTTGCAATAGTGTTCACAATACCCATGTATGTGTCATATGTTTTGCGGCCACGGGCAATGTTGCGCTTTTCGCGATACAAAATATATGCCTTTGC
>JAFVSB010000131.1 GCA_017503945.1 Clostridia bacterium | reverse complement strand
CCATGCCTACTGCAATGCCCTGATTGGGGTTTACCAAAATGTTTGGAAAGGTGACGGGCAAAAGAGTGGGCTCTTTGAGGGTGCCGTCATAGTTATCAGTAAAATCTACTGTGTTTTTGTCGATATCTTTAAAAATCTCGTTGCAGATTTCGTCGAGCTTTACCTCGGTGTAACGCGAGGCTGCATATGCCATATCGCGCGAATAGTGCTTGGCAAAGTTACCCTTTGAATCAACAAAGGGGTGCAAAAGCGACTCGTTGCCCCTTGTAAGACGCACCATTGTTTCATAGATGGCACCGTCGCCATGAGGATTGAGCTTCATGGTCTGACCAACAACATTTGCTGACTTGGTCTTTTGCGATTTGATAAGATTCATTTTGTACATAGTGTACAAAAGCTTGCGGTGAGACGGTTTGAAGCCGTCGATTTCCGGAAGTGCACGGGAAATAATAACGCTCATTGCATAGGGCATATAATTTTCGCGAAGCGTATCCGTGATTTTCATATCGGTATGATACATTCCCATGTCCTCCTTTAGCTAAGGTCGAGCATCTCCAAATAGAGATGTCCGTTTGTGGCAATATAGTCTTTTCGTCCGCTGAGGTTGTCACCTAAAAGAAGGTCGAACATCTCGGCGGTTTTTTCTACATCTTCGGTGCTCACTTTGATGAGACGGCGCGTTTCGGGGTTCATGGTGGTTTGCCACATCATGTCGGGCTCGTTTTCGCCAAGACCTTTTGAACGCTGAACTGTGCATTTGCTACCATCGAGTTTTTTTATGATGTCTGCCTTTTCTTTTTCGGTGTAGGCAAAGTAGGATTTGCCCTTGCATGTGATTTCAAAAAGAGGAGATTCGGCAATGAAGACCTTGCCCTTTTCAATGAGTGTGGGCACAAGACGGTATATCATGGCAAGCAGGAGCGTGCGAATCTGGAAGCCGTCGACATCGGCATCGGTACAGATGATGATTTTGTCCCAACGGAGATTGTCAATGTCAAAAAGAGAGAGGTTTTTGTTGTGCTTGGAGCTGATTTCAACACCGCAGCCGAGCACTCTCATGAGGTCAACTATGACATCGCTTTTGAAAATCTTGTCATATTCCGCTTTGAGGCAGTTGAGGATTTTACCCCTGATGGGCATTATTGCCTGAAATTCGGCATCTCTGCCCTGCTTACATGAGCCGAGAGCCGAGTCACCCTCAACAATGTAGACTTCGCGTTTGGTTACATCTTTGGTGCGGCAGTCAACAAACTTTTGCACGCGGTTGTTGATGTCGAGATTGCCCGTGAGCTTTTTGGCAATGTTGATGCGCGCTTTTTCGGCGTGCTCGCGGCTGCGTTTGTTAATGAGAACCTGAGCAGCAATCTTATCGGCTTCTACTTTGTTTTCAATAAAATATATTTCCAGCTCATGACGCAAAAATTCGGTCATAGCTTCCTGAATGAATTTGTTATTGATGGCCTTTTTGGTCTGATTTTCGTAGCTCGTCATAGTAGAGAGCGAATTGGACACAAGGATAAGGCAATCCTTTACATCATTAAAATTGATTTTTGATTCGTTCTTATTATACTTGCCGATTTGCTTGATGTATTTGTCTATCTGACTGACAAAAGCATTGGCAACAGCCTTATCGGGCGAGCCGCCATGCTCAAGAAAGCTTGAGTTATGGTAATACTGGAGAGCACTTACTTTGTTGGAAAAACAAAATGCAACAGACAGCTTTACCTTGTAGTCGGGCTTGTCCTCACGGTCACGACCTGTGCGCTCACATTCCACGAATTTGACATCGGTCATAGCTTCGCCGTTTGCTATTTCACCCACATAGTCCACTATGCCATCTTCATATTTATAGTCGGTGGTTTCAAATTCGCCTTTAGATATTTCGTTTTTGAAGCGAAGAAGTATGCCCTTGTTGACAATAGCCTGCTTTTTGAGAACATCGTGGTAGAAGTCGGCGCTGATGTCAATATCGGTAAAAACATCGAGGTCGGGGCGCCATTTGGTTTTGGTCATGGTGTGACGATGGCGGAAGGGTTCTTTGGAAAGTCCGCCTATATTTTCACCCTTTTCAAAGTGAAGACCGTATTTATAGCCGTCACGATATACTGTGACATCCATATATTCGGAAGCATACTGAGTGGCGCACGCACCCAAGCCATTGAGACCCAAGCTGTATTCATAGTTTGAGCATGAGTTATTGTCATATTTACCGCCTGCATAAAGCTCGCAATACACAAGCTCCCAATTGAAACGGTCTTCAACGGGGTTATAGTCAACAGGTACACCTCTGCCATAGTCGGTGATTTCGATTGACTTGTCAAGATAGCGGGTTATTTCTATTATATCACCATGACCCTCTCTGGCTTCGTCGAGAGAGTTGGATAGAATTTCAAACATTGCATGCTGACAGCCCTCGATGCCGTCAGAACCAAAAATAACAGCCGGACGGAGTCTGACACGGTCAGCACCCTTGAGCTGAGATATGCTTTCGTTTGAATACTCTTTTTTCTTGCCAGCCATTTCCTTAAACCACCCCAATATATAGTATCAATATTATATACATTACCCTATTTATTGAATTTTGTCAAGAGGCTGCAATGGAATTTTATTACTTTTGTAATCTGCTTTGGGGGATGTTTATTGCAGCAAAATGGCAAATGAAAATATGCTGATTGATTTTATTGTTATAATGTGCTATAATATGGTTCATAACAATTACGAAAGCAGGTAAACAAATGGCAAGATTTATTACTAAAGAATCAAAACCCGGCAAGGGAGTTTCAAAAAACGAGCCTGAAAAAAGGCGGTTTTTTGTGTTTTTTGAAATACTGTTTGCAAAGATTGGCAAGCTCATGCAGCTAAACCTCATATATACTATCGCTCTTACACCGCTGCTTGTGGGGCTATATTTTTCATTTGATTTCAACAGAGAAATCAAAAGCTTTGCAGACCTTGGCAAAATGCAGGCGTTTTCTTTTTGCCCCGATTATATATCGCTCATAATATTGGCTGTGTCACTTTTTATAACGGGTCCTGCCACAGCAGGGTTTGTGTATGTGCTCAGAAACATTCAGCGCCGTGAGCACGCCTGGGTGCTTTCAGACTTCTGGACACAGTTTAAGAAAAATTATGTGCAGGGGCTTATCATGAGCGTGGTAGACCTTGTGGGTTACATCGCTCTGTATGTGGCATTTGGATTTTATATGTTTGTAATGCCTGTAGACATGCCCGAAATGGGAACTCTTATGCCAAATCTTGCAGCCGGCATCATTGTGGCAATTACTGTCATTTTCACATGGGTGCACTATTATATATACACCATGATGGTGACATTTGAGCTCAAGTTTTCAAAGCTTTTCAAAAATGCTGTCATATTTGCAACGGGTAAGCTTCCGCTTAATCTTCTCATAACGGCTATATTGGCGGCTGTTTTGATTGGTGCTCTTTATCTTTTCGTTTTCTCTCCCGCACTGCTTGCAATCATTACAGGTCTTATTGGATTATCACTTATAGGACTCATTGTTGTGTTTGCTACCTATCCAACAATTGACACCCTCATGCTAAAAAGGGTTAAAGAGGAAACCGGAAGAGTGCTCAAATATTAAAGGAGAAATCTCAATGAAAGAAGTAACCATATATACCGACGGAGCCTGTAGCGGAAATCCCGGCAAGGGTGGCTACGGAGTGATACTTTCATATATGGGCAAGCAAAAGGAATTGTCGCAGGGGTATGAATGTACTACAAACAACCGAATGGAGCTGCTTGCTGCGATAACAGGTCTGGAAGCACTTAAAGAGCCTTGCAAAGTAAAGCTTTGGAGCGACTCGAAATATCTGATTGATGCAATTAACAAAAACTGGATTGTATCATGGCAAAAAAACGGCTGGAAAAACAGCAAAAAAGAGCCCGTGAAAAACAAAGAGCTCTTTGAGCGTCTTATAGACCTTTTAAAAATCCATCAGGTTGAGCTGTGTTGGGTTAAGGGACACGACGGACATATAGAAAACGAACGATGCGACTTTCTTGCCACGAGTGCCGCAAAAGGAGAAGACCTTTTGACAGACGATGGATATGTGAATAATATATAAAAGAAAGGGCGTGTCTCAATAAGTGATTTTTCACTCAATTGAGGCAACGCCCTCTTTTTCTGCCCAAAATGTGGATAACTTTTAGAAATTTCATTAATTTTTGGTGCACAAAATAAAGCTCGTTGTTTTACGAACTATTTGATT
>JAFVSB010000130.1 GCA_017503945.1 Clostridia bacterium | reverse complement strand
ATGATATAATGCTTAAATAAATTTAATAATTTATCACGCTAAAGGCAATGACCGGAAACAAGTAGGCTTGATGATGCTGCTAAGAGAGAAGTCGGGAGCTGCAAGACTGATGGCTAATCACGCTGAATACATTCCGAGAGCTCCGCACCGAAATGCAAAGAGTAGGCTGCGGCGGGGGTGCCCGTTACAGCATTTGAGTATAACCGCTTTTTTGTTTTGGCGGCGTACTTGCAAAGGCCATAGCTGCGAGGCTTTGGTAAATTGAGGTGGTACCGCGAGATTTATATCCCGCCCTCAAGTCTGAGGGCGGTTTTTTTTATGCCGAAAACCCTCCTCAAAAAACAAAACAAGAAAGGATTGATTTTTTATGGCATGGACAATTGGTTTGTTGGTAGTATTTTTTGCAGTCACGATTGGTGTGGGAGTATATTGCTCTCGCAACTCCACCGATGTAAGCGGTTTTGTGCTTGGTGGGCGCTGCGTGGGCCCTTGGCTCACGGCTTTTGCCTATGGCACATCATACTTTTCGGCGGTTATTTTTGTAGGCTATGCAGGTCAGTTTGGCTGGAGGTTTGGTATTGCTTCCACATGGATTGGCATCGGCAACGCTGTCATTGGTTCGCTTCTTGCCTGGGTAATCCTTGGCAGGCGCACCCGTCTTATGAGCCAGCATCTTGGCTCTGCCACCATGCCTGAGTTTTTTGGCAAGCGTTTTTCAAGTCCTGCACTCAAAATTGCGGCATCAGTGATTGTGTTCATCTTCCTTATTCCATACACAGCTTCTTTATATAATGGCCTTTCAAGGCTTTTCGACATGGCATTTCCCGGTGTTGACTATGCATGGTGTGTTATTATCATGGCAGTGCTCACCTGCATCTATGTAACAGCAGGCGGCTACATGGCAACTGCCATCAACGATTTCATTCAGGGAATCATTATGCTCATAGGCATTGTGGCAATAATCGCGGCAGTGCTTATGCAAAACGGCGGATTTATCGAGTCACTCAAAGGTCTTGCCGAGGTTGAGGGTGCGGTTCCTGGTGTATACAATTCATTCTTCGGTCCTGAACCGCTCAATCTTTTGTTCGTTGTAATTCTCACCTCGCTCGGCACATGGGGTCTTCCTCAGATGGTTCAGAAATTCTATGCCATCAAAAGTGAAAAGGATATCAGCAAGGGCACTATTATTTCCACTATATTTGCAGTGGTGGTTGCAGGCGGTTGCTACTTCCTCGGCGGATTTGGCCGCCTGTTTTCCGATAAAATCGGCGTTGAACAAGGCATGCCGGTAGGCGGCTATGACAACATCATTCCCACCATGCTCGAGTCTCTTTCTCCTGTTTTGATTGCAGTGGTGATAATTCTTGTTTTTTCAGCCTCGATGTCCACTCTATCGTCACTTGTGCTGGCATCAAGCTCCACTCTCACTCTTGACCTCATCAAAGGTCATGTTGTGAAAAACATGACCGACAAAAAGCAAGTTCTCATCATGAGAGTGCTCATTGTGGTGTTTGTGGCAATTTCTGCATACATAGCCATCAATAAGGACAAGCTCAGCGCCATAGCCGACATGATGGGTATTTCGTGGGGCGCCCTTGCAGGTGCATTCCTTGCTCCATTCCTCTTTGGTCTCTACTGGAAAAAAGCCACCAAGGCCTCTGTGTGGGCAAGCTTTGTGTTTGGTGCGCTTATCATGCTTCTCAACATGTTCATGCGCCCCGCATTCCCTGCAATAATGCAGTCGCCCATCAACTGCGGTGTCATAGCAATGCTTGGCGGTCTTGTTATAGTGCCTGTGGTGAGTCTGTTTACTCCCAAGCCCGACACTTCCATAGTTGAAGATGCATTTAGCTGCTATGATGAAAAGGTTTTAGTGTCTGCCAAAAAATCACTTGGTGACAGATAAATGTAATTTCAAAGGGCGTGTCTCAATAAGTGATTTTTCACTCAATTGAGGCAACGCCCTCTTTTTCTGCCCAAAATGTGGATAACTTTTAGAAATTTCATTAATTTTTGGTGCACAAAATAAAGCTCGTTGTTTTACGAACTATTTGATT
>JAFVSB010000129.1 GCA_017503945.1 Clostridia bacterium | reverse complement strand
GTTAACTACTGGGATGAACTCAAAGAAATCATGGAATGGTCAAAGACCAATGTCACAAGCACTCTGCACATATGCTGGGCAGCCATGGCCGGCTTGTATTATCACTATGGAATCCAGAAACACTCGTATGACAGCAAGCTTTTTGGCGTGTTCAAGCACAAAGTCAATCGCAAACAAACCATGCTTGTGCGCGGTTTTGATGATGAGTTCTATGTGCCTCATTCCCGTCACTCCTATGTAAAACTTGAAGATGTTGAGGCTGTGCCCGACTTGCGCGTTATATCCACATCAAAAGACGCTGGTCTTTACATAGCCGCCAGTGCCGACAAAAAGCAGATTTTCGTTACAGGTCACTCTGAGTATGATAGCGACACCCTTGCCAAAGAATATTTTCGCGATCTTGATGCAGGCTTGCCCATAGATATTCCATGCAATTATTTTCTTGATGATAACCCTGAAAATCCACCTGTTGTGTCATGGCGTGCTCACGCCAACCTGCTTTTTTCCAATTGGCTTAATTATTATGTTTACCAGACTACACCTTATAACATAGAAAATGTTGGTCGCTAAATCTGAATAAGGTAAAAAGGAGATAAATATTATGGAAAATCCTGTGCTTACAAAAGAAATGCTGATACAAGGTTTCAAAGATCTTGGCTTGAAAAAAGGAATGAAGCTTATGGTTCATTCTTCCTTTAAAAGTTTTGGAACAGTTGAGGGCGGACCTGACACCGTAATAGATGCCATTATGGAAACTATAGGTACAGAGGGCACCCTCTTGATGCCGTCGTTTAATCACGGACGACCATATGACAACGGAGAAATTTTTGATGTAAATACCACAAGAACTATAAACGGCATAATACCCGAAACATTCAGAAAAAGAAAAGATGTTGTCCGCAGCATAAACCCCACACATCCGTTTTGTGCATGGGGCAATAACAAAGAACGCTACACAAAAGACCATCAGAAATTCGACGCCTTTGGCATAAACTCACCGCTACATAGATTGATGCAAGATGGCGGTTACTGTATGCTGATTGGTGTAAGCTACAGATCCAATACATTTCATCATATGGTAGAAACATGTGAAAATGCTCCATGCCTTAAACCCAGAGGCGAAGTATACCCCGTAAGGCTTCACGATGGCACAGAAACCAAAGCGCACACATGGTCGTGGAGAAGTGCCGGATGTATTATAACTGACGGCGCATCTTATGAACCTCGCATGCGTGAGATAGATCACAGAGCAGTCATAGGAAATGCCGAAGTGATTCTATATAAGCTGTCCGATGGATACAAGGTAATTGCCGAATGCATGCATGACGGCAGCGTAGACGGATTAACATGTAGTGTGTGTTCAATACGCCCAAGAGTATGCGAGTGGACTGTTGATAAATAAAACAACGATTATTTTTAAAGCCTTCCTGCTAAAAGGAAGGCTTTTTATATGCATTTTTGCTTGTATTATTTAATTTCTTTGACGCAAACTTTTGTTATAAAGCTGCGTTCCCTTTAATATAATGTTTCTGAGGTGAAGCAATTGCAAATAGGATATATAGTAGCCAGGGCATATGCATCTGATGCAGAAATACCCATACAAAATGCAACTTTTTCAGTTGTCACAACAGATGAGCAGAATCAGGAGCTTATAGGTATAAGGCTCACCGATGAAAACGGCAAGACTGACCCCATACCTATTGAAGCGCCCGATGAATCACTTTCTACCTCTCCGGGCAATGTTGACCCGTTCACGAGGGTCAATGTGCGACTTGACCACCCCGAATACAATAGCTATTTGGTGGAGGGTGTTCAGGTGTTTGCAGGGCAGGTTTCATTGATCAATGCACCAATGATTCCCACAGCACCTCACATATCATTTGATAATAAGGGCAATAGCTTTGACACCAATGAACAAAATACATTATAAGAAAGGATTGTGTTAAGTGCCCGTTCCTCTTACCCCTTATATTCCTGATTTCATAACTGTCCACTTAGGTCCGCCGGATTCCGATGCAGAAAATGTAATTGTAAGTTTCCCTGATTACATAAAAAATGTCGCTTCAAGTGAGATATATCCCACTTGGTCCGAAGCAGCAATATATGCCAACATATATGCGCAGATATCTTATGCGCTAAACAGAGTATACACAGAGTTTTACAGAAGCCGCGGTTATGATTTCAACATTACCTCCTCAACTGCATATGACCAAAAGTTCATATATGGGAGAAATATATATGAAAATATAGATAGGATAGTAGATGATATATTCACAAGCTATATAAGACGAGTAGGCTTTGTAGAGCCTTTAGCTGCCAAATATTGCAATGGCACCACCGTCACCTGCGAGGGGCTATCGCAGTGGGGGAGTGAAGAGCTTGCCCGGCAAGGCTATGATGCATTTGAAATACTAAGATACTACTATGGCGATGATATCGAAATTGTTAATGACGCTCCCATTGCAGGCATTGTTTCGCTGTATCCTGGCAGACCTTACAGAAGAGGTGACACAGGCAACAGCGTCATTATTATTCAGGAGAGTCTCAACGAAATCGCCGGTGATTATCCGCTCATTCCCAAAATTGCCCCTGTAGACGGAGTCTTTGGCGAAAACACAGAAAACGCCGTCATTGCATTTCAACAGATTTTCAATCTCACTGCCGATGGTATAGTCGGCAGAGCTACATGGAACAAAATGATAATGCTGTATGTGGGCATCAGGCGTCTTGCCGAGCTTGCTTCTGAGGGGCAGAACTATGTGAACATCGACCTGCAATTTCCCGAGAACATCACAATCGGCGCAGTTGGCCCGAGGGTATCGAGCGCACAATATTTTCTTCTCATCATATCCAATTTTGACTCAAGAGTTCCGTCGGTTCCTGTCACGGGGGAATATGGTCAGCTCACTGCCAATGCTATAAGTGCATTTCAAAGCGCTTACAATCTGCCGTCCACAGGTGTCATCGACGAAGCCACATGGAACAAACTGTATGATACCTACAATGCCATAATAACTGTTGTTCTGACCGATGGTTTTGCTTCATCGCAGGGGGTATCACCCACGCAATATCCCGGTGGTGAAATGTCTGCCGGTGACACCGATTAAATATAAAAAGGAGACTCTCGCTATGACATCACATTTGTTGAGGTTTGATTCGCCAATTTACAATCTGCAAATTTTTTTGCGCACCATCTCGCGCAAATATCCGGAAATCCCCAATGTTTTGCCCGATGGAGTATATGGCAATGCCACCATAGACGCCGTGAGAGCATTTCAAAATAAATTTCTTCTCAATGCAAACGGCGTAACTGACAACAGCACTTGGGATCACATCGTAAGAATATACAAAGAAATTGAAAAAGAAAATACATTTCGAGCTGCAAATATATATCCTGAAAGTGGATTGAGTTTTGAACATGATAATTTCATGCCCACAATCATGATAATGCAATCAATGATGGCTGCACTCTCTGATCGATTTT
>JAFVSB010000128.1 GCA_017503945.1 Clostridia bacterium | reverse complement strand
GTACCGCCGGTGAAGTCGATGTCGGTGTTGAGACCGCCAAAAGCAAACAAACTGATTATACCTGCCAAAATGATAACACAGGGTATGATGAAAAGAATTTTTCTTTTTTCTATAATGTTAAACATATTCTATAACCCTCCTCTTATGCACTGTAGAGCTTGGGATTCTTGGCGCCGAATCCAACAAGCTGACGAAGCAAGAATCTTGTAACAAAGATCGCTGTGAACATGCTCACGAGTGTACCGATGAACAAGGTTTTTGCAAAGCCGATGATTGTGCCTGAGCCAAAATACCAAAGCACAACAGCTGCAATGATGGTTGTGATGTTGGCATCGATGATGGCTGAAAATGCACGGTTGAAGCCGGCATCTACAGAAGCACGGAGAGTTTTACCTGATTTGATTTCTTCTTTTACTCTTTCAAAGATGATGACATTGGCGTCAACTGCAGTGCCGATGGTGAGGATGATACCTGCAATACCGGGAAGTGTGAGCTGAATGCCGAAGCCATTGATAATGAGTGCAACAATTGCAATATAACCAACGAGGGCAATATCAGCAACTAGGCCGCACATTCTGTACATTATTATCATGTAGAGCATAACCAAAATAAGACCAATGCCGCCTGCGATAAGGCTCTTGTTTAAAGCATCGTCACCAAGCTGAGCACCTACGCTGTTCTGACTGATGGGCTCGAGTGCAAAGGGAAGTGTACCCGATTTGATCTGGTTGGCGAGCTGCTTTGCAGTTTCGGCATCGAAGTCACCTTCGATAACACAGGTCTCACTGTTGATTGCTTCGTTAACATTGGGGCTTGAAATGAGCACATTGTCAACATAGATGGAAAGCTGCTGACCAACGAGACGGCCTGTTGCCTCGGCAAAGAGAGACTGACCCTCGCCTGTGAACTGAAGCTGAACCATGATTTGGCCATCCTGAGTAACAGGTGCGGCTTCTTTTACATGGGTGCCGTTTATAACCTCGTTGCCCTGGGGATCTTTAAAAGAAAGACTTGCCATAGCGCCGAGATATTCGATAGCTTCGTTGGGGTCGGTCACTGCAGGAATTTCTACACGAAGTCGTTTCTGATCTTCGCTCACCTGCTCAGATACAGTGGCTTCATTGAGACCGTTGCTGTCCAGACGAAGACGAAGAGCCGCAACTGCTGCTTCAATCTGCTCTTCGGTAACGGTGCCAAGGTCTTCCACTTTGGGTTCAAACACGATAACCGAACCACCTGCAAGGTCAAAACCTTTTTTGATACCAAATTCTTCATCAAATGAAGCCGGTATATACTTACCCATAATTTCTACACCAAATGCTGCTACATATGCCAAAATAGCAATAATAACACATACTGCAGCAAATTTTGTTATACTTTTTGCTTTCATTGGTAATCCTCCTTAAGTTTTGTGTAGCAAAGTATATCAATAACCCTATCTGCCAGACAGAGCTATGTATTGACTGTGTGTCAGTTTTTTTGGATGTTTACTCCCACTATGCCGCCTGCCATGCCTGCTACTGCGCCAAACAGTATCATAAGAAGGTTTGAGGCAGAAATCATCTTGCCGCCCATGAGCGCCATGCCCAAGAGAATGAGGAGCATGATGTTGGCTGCACCGCTTGCCGCACCCAAAAGCCAGCCGCGACTGCCCGCACTTCGTGTGGTGAGAAGCGCCGACAAAAACGCACCGAAAAAGGTGATGATGCGCACCGCCGGAGCGCAAAATGCCTCGGGAAGCGAAGTGTAAACAATGAGAGCCGACAAAAGAGCAATCATAACAAGAGAAACAACATATGACACAATAATAAATTTGATGCCTTTGAAGATTGAGCCTGCACCAAAAACGGCAGAGGCGGAAATTGGTTCTGACACAATAAATCCCTCCGAATATTTTTGTTTAATAAATATTCGGAGGTAATTGTTAATATGCAAAAAACGTATTATTCTTCGTCATCTGCATCAGCTTCGGTTGCAGCGGCGGGAGCCGAGTTTTCGTCACCGGGTTTGGTAACCTCACTGATTGCCCAACGAGCAATTTTTAAAGTTGATGGCTCAGAGGGCTTGCCTGTTTCGATGATGAGATTGTCACCTTTGATGGAAACAATTTTGCCATGAATACCGCCGATTGTGAGGATTTTGTCACCCACAATGAGCTGAGAGAGCATTTCCTGTTTGAGTTTTTCTTTTTTCTTCTGAGGTCTTATCATAAGGAAGTACATTACACCTATGATAATGATGAATGGAAGAAACATGCTGATCATGGAGCCTGCAGTCTGAGGCTGAGCAGCTTGGGGTGCTGCATAAGCTGTGAGTTCAAAAAAGTTCATTAAACTACCTCCAGATTAAAATTAATATTATAATTATACACTATGATACTAAAAATTGCAACACCTTTTTATACTCGTTTGGAATATATTTCAATTTTTTCCTCTTTGAATGATTTGTATGCATCACGCTCAATTGCATCGCGGATTTCTGCCATGAGATTGTTATAGAAATACAGGTTGTGGAGCACACACAGGCGCATTGCGAGCATTTCTTTGGCTTTGAAGAGATGGCGTATATATGCCCTTGAATAGTTGCGGCATGCAGGGCATGAGCAATTGACATCAATCGGGCGGGTATCGCGCTCAAATTTTTCGTTTTTGAGGTTCATCTGTCCCTCGCTTGTAAAGAGATGACAATGACGCGCATTGCGGCTTGGCATTACACAATCGAAAAAGTCGATGCCTCTGTCTACCGCTTCCAAAATATTGATGGGAGTGCCCACACCCATGAGATAGCGGGGCTTGTTTTCGGGCGCAAAGGGCAAAGTAACATCAAGGATATGATACATTTCCTCATGAGTCTCCCCTACTGCCAGACCACCAATGGCGTAGCCGTCGAGGTCGAAGCCCGCTATGGTCTTCATGTTTTCTATGCGCAGGTCATCAAAGGTGGCACCCTGATTGATGCCAAAGAGCATCTGATGGGGGTTGATGGTATCGGGCAGGGAGTTGAGCCTGTCCATTTCAATTTTGCAGCGTTCCAGCCAGCGGATTGTGCGCTCGTGAGATTTTTTGGCATATGAATACTGGGCAGGCAAAGCCACACATTCATCAAAAGCCATGGCTATGGTGGAAGCAAGGTTTGATTGAATCTGCATGCTTTCCTCAGGGCCCATAAAAATCTTGCGGCCGTCTATGTGTGAATTAAAATTTACACCTTCTTCGGTTATCTTGCGAAGACCTGCAAGCGAGAACACCTGAAATCCGCCGCTGTCGGTGAGAATGGGGCGATCCCAGTTCATGAATTTGTGAAGTCCGCCAAGCTCTTTAATGAGCTTGTCACCAGGGCGCACATGGAGATGGTAGGTGTTGGAAAGTTCGACCTGACAGCCGATTTCTTTGAGATCCATGGTGGAAACTGCACCCTTGATGGCAGCAATAGTGCCCACATTCATAAACACGGGAGTCTGAATCTCACCATGCACGGTGGTAAAGGTACCTCTGCGGGCATTGCCGTATTTTTTTATGAGTTTAAACATTGCGTGTTGTCCTTTCGGAATAAATGGCCGTTGTATATTTTATGATATAAACATAGCATCACCAAAGCTGAAAAAGCGATATTTTTGTTCGACAGCTTCGGCATATGCTTTCATGATAATCTCCTTTGATGAAATCGCACTCACAAGCATGAGCAGAGTGGATTCGGGAAGATGAAAATTGGTGATGAGGCAATCGACGCATTTGAAGCGGTATGGTGGGTAGATGAAGATGTCGGTCCAGCCGCTTGCCTCGCTCACAGTGCCGTCAGATGTGGCAACGGTTTCGAGCACACGGGTCGATGTGGTACCCACACAGATAACCCTGCCGCCGTTTTGCCTTGCCTCGTTTATGATTCGGGCAGTATCGGAGGTGATGGTGTAGAATTCTGAGTGCATTTTGTGATTTTCCACATCATCAACCTTCACCGGACGGAAAGTACCAAGCCCCACATGCAAAGTCACATAGGCAATGTGCACTCCCTTGGCTTTGATTTGCTCTAACAGCTCGGCAGTAAAGTGCAACCCTGCAGTGGGTGCGGCTGCCGAGCCTGTGTGGCGCGAGTAAACCGTCTGATAGCGGTCTCGGTCGGCAAGCTTTTGGGTAATATATGGTGGAAGAGGCATTTCGCCGAGCTCATCAAGCACATTTTCAAAAAGCCCGTCATATTCAAAGCTCACTATACGGTTACCGTCGTTGACGGTTTCTTTGATTTCGGCAATAAGCTTGCCGCCGCCAAATGAAACCTTCACTCCGGGTTTACATTTTTTGCCAGGTTTTAAAATTACCTCCCATTCGCGCTCGGATTTGCGACTGAGAAGCAAAAACTCCACCCTCGCACCTGTGCCCAGCTTTTCGCCGATGAGTCGAGCAGGAATCACACGGGTGTCATTGAGCACGAGACAATCGCCTGCTCTGAGATAGTCAATTATATCATAAAAATGCTTGTGTTCTATACTGCCGTCATTTTTGCCGAGCACAAGAAGTCTCGACGATGCCCTGTCGGCAAGAGGAGTCTGCGCTATAAGCTCAGGCGGCAATTCATAGAAAAAATCGCTTGTTTTCAAAGTTGTTTGCACTCTCCTTATTATTTGAGTTCTACACCCTGATAGTAGAATGTGAGGATATCTTCATAGCTGTGCCCCTGCTCTGCCATGCCTTTGGCGCCATATTGGCTCATACCTATACCATGCCCCCAGCCTGCACCGTTGATAACAAATGAATCAAAGTCGGTCACTTCGGCAGACGGAGCATAGAGCATTGTAGAAGCCGAGCTTTTTATGTGGAAATTGTCCACAAGGGTCTGCACTGCTTTGGAGCCCTTGATGGTGTAGGCACCAAGTTTTTTCACACCTTTAGCACCTATGGCATAAAGCGGCTGCTCTTCAGGCGCACTGCCGCCCGATGGAGTGATGGTGTATTTTTGACTATATAGCCCAAAGTAGGTTCGGGTGCGGTCATTTTTGAGCACATGTGTGCCTTCGGTGCCATATATTGTGACCTCATAGGTCCTGCCAAATTCATCGGCACCTGTGACCTTCATGTCGGTGATGTCGCCAATATCAATCTCGCTTGAGGCAAGCTTTTCTTTTATCTTCTCTTTGGTGAGGGTAGCCGTCCATGATGCGCGGGGGTTATCGGTGAGTGATTCGTAGGGGTCTGCCTTTGCCTGAAGATATGGTACATCATTTCCCCACACATATTTTGCATAGGCAGTAGAACCGCCGCAAGATGATGAATAAAGCGCCTCGGCAACTGACGAGCCATACATTATCACCTCATCTTTAGTTTCCTCAGCGGCCTGTATGGTAGACTCACTTTCGCCCGAGATGCCCTGATATACCTGACAATCCTGTGTGGCGCAAAGATTGAAGCCCAAAGAAGCGTGCTTATTCCAGGTGGTGATGGTGTAGCTTCGGGCGCAAACCGCCTGAGCTTTGAGGGCTTCAATGTGCCACGACGGGCTCATCTCCTTGCCCACAACACCTGCTATGTAGTCATTGATATTTACAAAATTAATTACAGTGAGCATGCCGTTTTCATCGATAATAAACTCAACTCCACCACGATACACGCTGCCGTCAATGTTGACCTCGCCATTCAACGGAAGAAGCGCAAAATTGCCGGCTGTGATATCGTAGGAGATGCCGTTTATGAGAATTGCCGCTGTGCCCGACGGTGCCACATCCAAGGTGACTTCGCCAAAACCAAAGCCTGCGCCCACAAAGCTTGAGCCATCCATATAGCCTGCATCAAAGCCACCGATGGAAGCCACTGTGACCTTGGCTTTGGCAGAGGTGCCAAAGCTAAGGCCTATTTTTACCGTTTCATATTTTGGGTCGAGAGCATATGATGAAATTGCTGATACCGAAAGAATAAGCATCAAAGCGACAACTATTTTTAAAAAATATCTTTTCATTTTATCCTCCGTGTAGTTCGAATCCTGTCACACTAAGCATTACTGCTAATATAATAACAGAAAAAGAGTTATTTTTCAAGTAAAATGTGTATAAAATACATATTGACAGATTATGCAACAAATGTTATCATTATTGTAATATTTTAATATAATCAGATAGAGGCGCACTTTTCAATGAGTAGCACAGCGGAAAACGGCAGAGTTTGGCGAAGCTGTGCAAAAGGTGATGGTGCCGAAGCGTGTCCGCCTGCCAAGGGCATTGCTGGTTGTGCGGTCAACAGCCGTATGACTGTCGCCCCCGGGCGGAGTGCTATCGTAAAAGTAAGGCTGTTTTTGTCAGCCAAGGCTTTCATTTGTGCACACCCGGTTTTTTGATAAACCGGTTTTTTTATTAAAAAATAATTTTTGGAGGTATTCAAAATGAAAAAGTATAACGTTGCAGTAGTAGGTGCCACAGGCATGGTAGGAAGAACCTTCCTTAAAGTGCTCGAAGAAATGCAGCTCCCTGTTGAAAACTACTATCTCATGGCTTCAAGCCGCAGCGCAGGTCAGAAAATTCAGTTCATGGGCAAGGAATATGTGATTGAAGAGCTCACAGAAACTTCCTTTGACAAAGATATCGACATTGCACTCTTTTCTGCAGGCGGCTCCACAAGTGAAAAATTTGCCCCCATTGCCGCATCAAAGGGTGTGGTTGTAATTGACAACTCAAGTGCTTGGAGAATGGACCCCAAAGTTCCTCTCGTTGTGCCCGAGGTTAACCCCGATGATATCAGATGGAACAAAGGCATCATTGCCAACCCCAACTGCTCTACAATTCAGGCTATGGTAGCTCTTAAGCCCCTCCACGATGCATACAAAATCAAGAGAGTGGTATATTCTACATATCAGGCAGTGTCAGGCGCAGGTCTGGCAGGCTATCAGGACCTTGAAAACGGTCTTAAGGGCGAAGCTCCCAAAAAGTTCCCCCACCCCATTGCCGGAAACTGCTTGCCTCACATTGATTCTTTCCTCCCCAATGGCTACACCAAAGAGGAAATGAAGATGGTAAACGAAACAAGAAAAATACTTGGTGACGATTCTATCCGCATCACTGCCACTACTGTGCGTGTGCCTGTGTTTGACAGCCACAGTGAATCCATCAACGTTGAATTCCACAACGATTTTGACCTTGACGAGCTCAAAGAAGTGCTTGCTAAGGCACCCGGCGTCATCATCAAGGATGACCCCGAAAACAATGTGTATCCTCTCGCTCTTGATGCTGCAGGCACCAACGAAACCTATGTGGGCCGCATCAGAAGAGACGAAAGCGTTGACTCGGGTGTAAACCTCTGGGTTGTTGCCGACAACATCAGAAAAGGCGCCGCAACAAACGCCGTGCAGATTGCCCAAAAGCTCATTGAAATATGGAACGAACAATAATTGAAAGGCAGGACAAAACAGTGAAAAAGACAGTATTTACCGGCTCAGGTGTTGCTATTATCACACCATTTACCGAAAACGGAGTCAATTATGATGAGCTTGGCAGAATGCTCGAATACCATGTAGATAATAGCACAGATGCCATTATCATATGCGGAACCACAGGCGAAGCATCCACCATGCCCGACGAAGAGCACTGCGCTGCCATCAAATATGCAGTTGATAAAATAGCCGGCAGAATCCCTGTGATTGCAGGCACCGGTTCAAACGATACTCCCCATGCTATAAAGCTTTCAAAATTTGCCGAGAGCGCAGGAGCAGATGCTATTTTGACTGTGACTCCTTACTACAACAAAGCCACTCAAAAGGGTCTTATAGAGCACTTTACCGCTATTGCAAACTCTATAAGCATTCCTGTAATTTTATACAATGTGCCCTCTCGCACAGGCTGCAACATTAAACCTGAAACACTTAAAAAGCTTAGCGAGGTTGAAAACATTGTGGCTGTAAAAGAAGCAAGCGGTGACCTCTCGCAGGTGGCAAAAATCGCTTCAATCTGTGGCGATAAGCTCGACATCTATTCGGGCAATGACGACCAGATATTGCCCATTCTCTCTCTTGGCGGCAAGGGTGTAATCTCTGTGGTGGCAAATGTTGCCCCCAAGCAGACTCACGACATGGTGTATAAATTCCTCGATGGCAAAATAGGCGAAGCAAAGGATTTGCAAATTGGAATGATTGAGCTTATTGATGCACTGTTTTGCGAGGTTAACCCAATTCCCGTAAAAACCGCCCTTGGACTTATGGGCTGGAACACAGGCAATTTGAGACTTCCCCTCACAGCCATGGAAGAAGGTACACTCTCCCAGCTCAAGACCGCACTTAAAAACTACGGACTTATTAAATAATTGTATTGGAGATATACAATATGATAAATATTGCACTTTTTGGATGCAACGGAAAGATGGGTCAGGTCATCGCCGGCATCGTAAATGAAGATGCCGATGCAAAAATTGCTTTTGGCTTTGACATCAATACCGAAGCAAAGAATTCATTCCCTGTGTATGACAAAATTGAAAATATCAAAGAAAAAGCAGATGTTGTGATTGATTTTTCACACCCTGCAATGCTTGATGCTATCATAAGTTATTGCGAGTCAAACTCAACAGGTGCCGTAATTGCCACAACGGGCCTCAGTGATGAGCAGCTTGCAAAAATAGATGCTCTTTCACAGAAAGTAGCAGTGTTTCGCTCGGCAAATATGTCACTTGGCATCAATCTGCTTATCAATCTTGTGAAAAAAGCGGCGCCGCTTTTGGAAGGCAAATTTGATATAGAGATTATTGAAAAACACCACAACCAGAAGATTGACGCTCCAAGCGGCACTGCCCTCATGATTGCCGATGCAATTTCGGAAACGCTCACCGAAAAGGGTGAGTATGTGTATGACAGACATTCGGTGAGAAAGAAAAGAAGCAAAACTGAAATTGGTCTGCACGCAGTGCGCGGCGGCACAATTGTGGGCGAGCATGATGTAATCTTTGCAGGCAATGACGAAATTGTGCAAATAAGCCACAGTGCCATGAGCAAAGAAATCTTTGCAGAGGGCGCAGTGAAGGCAGCCAAATTCCTGATGGGCAAAGCTGCGGGAATGTATAATATGCAGCAGCTTATAGAAGAATAAATGATATTAAAAACGGGTCTGAAAAAATCACATGATTTTTTCAGACCCGTTTTTTACTGCATTAGAAATTGAGCTGAATTTGATTCGCGAAAACAAATGTCAACCTTGTTCGGCTCGCGATATGGCTGCAGGCTCAGCCTGCTTTTTATGATATATGATTTTCTTCGATTATGCTTTGGTTGCGTTCAAGAGGTGATGAAAAAAGCTGATACTTGTCGGTTTCAGGCTTTTTACCGTCGATGAGAATCTGCACCTTTTCGATGCCCGCGATACGCGTGAGTGAATTGACAATGGAATACACTGCTGTTTTCATTCTCACTCCATCGGAATCAAGCTTTGAAAGCGAAGATGAGGTGAGATTTACAAAGCAAACCTCCTCAGTGGTCTCAAGACTTGCAAGCTCTAATGTGCGAGGGAGCGTAGGCTCAAGCTCTTCTGACAGTGGGCCCTTTATGAGCTCGTTGATGATGGTTTTTTCAAGGCTTGAGTCTGCCATGGTGGCTTTGCGGGTTTCGGGATAGAGCTTATTGCCATGCTTGTCGGTAAAATACAAGGTGACAAACTTTTCAGTCTGGCTCTCTGCGCCTGAAGGTGAATTCATAAAGATATCATCACTGCCCATGGGCTGCACAATGTCACCTTTGCCGCCCATGCTTCTGAGATCCTCTCCATTTACATAGAACTTTACCTTTCGGATATTTTCAAACTGGCAAAGAGTGCAGATGATGGAATACCTCGCCAAAAGCTCGTCGGATGCCAGGCGGGTGTCTGATGAGCTTTGATAAAAATCGCCGCCAAGGTCAATGTTGATGGTGCCATATTCTGTTTTGGATTGCGAAAAACCCCTCAAGGTGACGCCCTCGCCAATGATGGACTTGTGCTCGGGATTTGACGGCCCCTCAAAGAGCTTTGACATCACCGCATCAATTAGTTTTTTTGTGCTTGCAAAGCTTGCCTCGTCTATATAGGCAGTTTCAGATGTGAGGCTATCGCGCGATGAATTGGTAAAATACAATTCTATTGCTCTTTTGCCCTGAGGAGTCTGGGCAGAGCACGAGCACAAAGCAAGACATGCCGCACTAAAGAAAGCTATAATTTTTATGAATTTATTCATCATCACGCCTCCTCATCAGAATCAGGTGCAGCATCGGGCAGAGTAATTCTGAAGGTCGAGCCTTTGCCCGGCTCACTTTCCACATCTATCGTGCCGTTGTGATAAGCTATGGCAGACAGCGCAATGGAAAGACCCAGCCCAGTGCCGCCTGTGGCGCGGTCGCGCGCTTTGTCTACTCTGTAGAAACGGTCAAAAATCTTGTCGATATCTTCACTTGCAATGCCCACGCCTGTGTCTCTCACTTCGATGATGACCTTGCCGAGCGTTTGCTCCATTGCCACGAGAACATAGCCGTCGGCATCGGTATATTTTATGGCATTGTCCACAATGTTATATATGCCCTGCCACAAGACATCTTTGTTGGCAAAAAGGAATATCTCGCCGGGTGTGCTGAACACCAGCGTAATGCCTGCCTTTTTGGCAAGAGGCTGAAGATTGCGCTCTATGCCCGACATAATGTCATTGAGGCTTATTAGCTCAAGGTTTTTGTTGTCTTCAGAGCTTCGTGCATCCATTTTAGTGATGTAGAGAAGCTTGTTGACAATGCGGTTGAGGCGGTCAGCCTCATTGTTCATATCGGTCATAAATTCACGCACATAGTCCATGCTAATGTCGGGATTTTGCAAAATGGAATCTGCCATGAGCTTGATGGAGCTTAGCGGTGTCTTTAGCTCGTGTGATGCATCTGATACAAACTGCACCCTCTGGCGTTCGAGCATTACAACTTTTTCACTCATGTTGTTGAAGGCTTCGCCAAGACGCGAAATCTCATCATGACCCGAAATATCGAGCTTTTCATCGAGAATACCGTCATCACTCATGGAGGTGATTTTGGAGGTGAAGTCTACAATTCGTTTTGTGACCAGGTTGGCAACAACAAATATTATCACACCCACAAGAAGGGATATGATGATTATGAGAAATATCATCTCCGTGATGATGGCATCAATAAATTTGCCCGCAGTTTCGGGCACTCGCACAATGTTGACAACACCCACCACCTCGCCGCTTGCATCAAGCACAGGTGCAGATGCATCTAAGGTGACTATGCCGCCGTCGCCGCTATACTCGGTGAATCCATCGGTACCATTTATTGCCGACACTACCGACGGCCTCACCTGAGCTGTGCCAAGGACATTGCGATTGTTTTGAGAATCATAGAGCACCGTCATGTCGCGCGCAAGCACCATGACCCTCATCTCCGAATCGAGCCCAAGCTCAGATAGAAAACGTTCAAAGCTTTCCTTGTCGAGCACACCGCTTTCGGGGTCCATATAGTCAACAGCAAAGCTTGCCACCACATTGGACATGGTGGTGGAGCTAAGCTTAACATCGTTGTAGAGATATGTCTTCATGGTGGTGGTGATATAGTAGCTGAAAAGCAAAAGAGTAATCAGCATTATGAGAAAATATGTAAGCACCAGTCTGGTGGTGATGCTACTCAATCTGCCAAAACGGCGTTTAGTTTTCGTTGAAATAGTAACCAGCTCCCCACTTGGTAAGCAAATATTTTGGTTCTGCCGCATTGGGCTCTATTTTTTCGCGCAATCGGCGAATGTGCACATCAACTGTGCGGGCATCTCCCGGATAGTCATAGCCCCATATGAGGTCAAGAAGATCGTCACGGCTGTATACCCTGCCCGGATTTGACACCAGAAGGTCTACAAGATCAAATTCCTTTGAAGTGAGGTCAGTGGTAATATCGCCAATGGTGATTTTTCGTTGATTGTAGTCAAGCTCAACTGAGCCCATGCGCACCTTTGTGCGATCACCTTTGGGAGCTATGGGCGTGACACGGCGCATGATTGCCTTTACGCGTGCTTTTAGCTCAAGTATGTTAAAGGGCTTGGTGATATAATCGTCGGCACCATATTCAAGACCGAGGATTTTGTCCATATCTTCTGTTTTGGCAGTGAGCATGATAATGGGAATACTTGAAAATTCTCTTATTTTCTGACACACGGTGAGCCCGTCTATTTTGGGGAGCATGAGGTCAAGAATTATCATGTCAAGGTTTTTATCACGCGCCTGACGCAGGGCTTCTTCGCCATCGTAGGCAGTTTCGACCTCATAGCCCTCTTGTTCAAAGTTGAATTTCATGCCTTTGACCAAAAGCTTTTCATCATCTACAATCAATATTTTCATTATTTTTAATCTCCCACAGTTATCATATTTTTTATATTTTCAAATTTTTTGTTCCCTATTCCGTCTACCAGCATTAAATCTTCGTTTCTTTCAAAAGACCCGTTTACCTTGCGGTAATTTATGATTGCTTGTGCTAAACCATCACCAATGCCCGGGAGCTCTGAGAGCTGACTTGCAGTGGCCGTGTTGATGTTGCATTTTGCATAAGAGCTGTATTCATGCTTTGTTTTTACAACGCCGTCTATATCACCCAATGCACCCACAGTGACGGTGCAAGAGTGTGTGAGAAGCTCTCCCGGATCAATAGTTGCCACATCACCACGGGCAGTGAGCCCGCCCGCCATGTAGATGACATCGTGCAAAGGGGTCCCCTTTGGCACCGAGTAGCTGCCGCTATTTTTTACCTCACCGCGCACATCTATGATGATTTCTTCATCGGCACTATAGTCCACTCCATCTACTACCACCGCGGGGCAATAGTCAAGGCATGTGATTGCCATGCCAAAAACTGCAAATGCAACAAAGCCGACTAAATACAATATGATTTTGCCGGCTGTTTTGCTATGCATAATTTATTCCAAAAAGTCCTTGAGTTTTTTGCTGCGACTGGGATGACGGAGCTTGCGCAGTGCTTTGGCTTCTATCTGACGGATTCTTTCACGGGTAACTTTGAATTCTCTGCCCACCTCTTCTAAGGTGCGAGCTCTGCCATCATCAAGACCAAATCGTAATCTGAGAACCTTTGCCTCACGGGGGGTGAGAGTGTCGAGCACACTCATGAGCTGCTCTTTGAGCAGAGTGAAAGCAGCCATTTCCGATGGTGCAGGAGCATCGGAGTCGGGTATGAAATCACCGAGGATGCTGTCTTCCTCTTCACCTATGGGCGTTTCCAGCGACACAGGCTCCTGAGCTATTTTCATTATCTCGCGGACTCTGTCTTCATTCATGTTCATTTCGCGGGCAATTTCATCAACATGGGGTTCACGACCATGCTCCTGAAGAAGCTGACGCGACACTCTGATGAGCTTGTTGATGGTTTCTACCATGTGCACAGGAATGCGGATAGTGCGCGCCTGATCGGCAATGGCACGAGTGATTGCCTGACGAATCCACCATGTGGCATAGGTGCTGAACTTGTAACCTTTGGTGTAGTCAAATTTTTCAACGGCTTTAATAAGACCGAGATTACCCTCCTGGATAAGATCAAGGAAAAGCATACCCCTGCCCACATAGCGCTTTGCAATGCTTACAACAAGACGCAGGTTGGCTTCGGCAAGGCGTTTTTTGGCGCGCTCGTCGCCAAGGTGCATCCTCTCGGCGAGCTCTTTTTCTTCTTCGCCCGAAAGAAGCGACACTTTGCCGATTTCTTTGAGATACATGCGCACGGGGTCATCAAGACCAACACCCTCAGGCACAGAAATATCGATTTCCTCTTCGGAAGCCTGTATTTCAGAAAGCTCTTTGTCGAGATCTTCAACCAATTCGATGCCCTTGGCTTCGATGGTTTCATACACCTTTTCGATTTGTTTAACATTGAGATCAACTTCTTCAAGTGCATCCATAATCTCTTTGTAGGTAAGAATGCCTTTTTGTTTGCCGGTTTCTATAAGTTTTTTTATGATAAGGTTTTTGTCTTCGGCTGACATTTCAGGTTTATTTGTATTCATGTC